>NZCD01000033.1 GCA_002688135.1 Parcubacteria group bacterium | reverse complement strand
CATCTTTTTCTCCGCGGATTTTTGCGATTTCAATATACCAATCTGCAAATTCATTCCAGGTGAAATCCTTGAGTTCATCGGCAGCTCGTGCGAATTCATATGTTTCAAGATTTTTTGTGACCGATGTTGTAACTTCGTGTAATCGCCCGACAATCCACTGATCTTCAAACAAAAGCGCATCATAACCCTCCTGATCCATTTCGACACTCGATGTCGATTCGACACTCGATGTCGAAATTACGAATCGTGCGATGTTGTAGAGTTTGTTTGTGAAGTTTCTGAAACTTGCAACTTTTTCTTCTGACAGTTTTGAATCATTTCCTGGTGAGATTCCGATAATCAATGAAAGTCGTGTTGCGTCCGTTCCAAATTTTTCGATCATGTCGAGTGGATTGATTATGTTGTCGAGTGATTTACTCATCTTTCGCCCCTGTTCATCACGAATCAATCCATGCAAATATACATCTTTGAATGGAACTTCATCCAACAAGTATGTTGTCATCAAAATCATGCGTGCGACCCAGAAAAACAAAATATCATATCCTGTTTCCATGACTGTTGTGGGATGATAAGTTTTTAGATCATTAGTTTCTTCTGGCCAGCCGAGTGTTGAGAACGTCCACAAACTAGATGAAAACCAGGTGTCGAGTGTGTCAGGGTCTTGCACCCACGAACTTGTATCACAATGTGAACATTTCTCAAGCTCCCCCGTCATCACCACAGGCCGCGCATTTCCCACACTTTCTACCCACTGAACATTCTCTTTAATCTCCTCTGGCGACATCATCTGCATCAACGCACCCACGCGTCCGCCTGCAAGAGGAATATCTTTCTCTTTCAATACATCATTTAACTTCACATCAATCTCATCCGCGTGACATACCATACAATAATATGCTGGGATGTTATGACCAAACCAGATTTGTCGTGAGATGCACCAGTCGCGCAAATTGTCTATCCAGTGGAAATATATTTTATTGAATCGATTTGGTTTGATTGTTATATCTCCATCTTTCACTACACGCTGCATTTGCGATTTAAGAGTTGTTCCTTTTTTGAATTCATGATTTACATCCACAAACCACTGTCTTTTCACTTGTGGCTCGATAATGCCGCCGCCACGTGAGTTTGTTGCGAGGCGATGTTCATAATCTTCATCGATTTTTGTCAGCAATCCTTTTTTGTCCAACTTCTCAACTATTTTTTCTCTGGCTTCACTGATATGCATTCCAGCGAATTCTTGAGCGATTGGTAATAGCTTTCCATCAAAATCAATAATTTGCTCGCTGTCGAGACCGTGCTTTTCTGCGAGATCGAAATCAATGTCTGAATGCCACGGAGTGATTGTCATCACACCTGTTCCAAATTCCATTTCTGCTGCTTCATCTTTTATGATAGTTGCTTCGATTTTTCCGTTGATCCATTCGACGGTCAGTTTTTGTCCGTGTTTGTATTCTTTATATCTATCATCTTCTGGATGCATCACAATATATTTATCTCCGAATTTTGTTTCTGGTCGAGCTGTTCCAATTACAAAAGGTCCATATTGGAAATAATAGAATTTTGCTTTTTCATCTTTGTATTCGACTTCGTCGTCTGAAACGGTTGTTCGTAAATCTGGATCCCAATTCACAATTCGATCTCCGCGATAGATGAGTTTATCATCGTACATTTTTTTAAATGCTGTTCGTACGGCCAAACTTCGCGGTTCATCTAATGTATATGCTTCGCGAGACCAATCGAGAGATGCCCCCATTTTTTTTGATTGATTGACGATGGTGTCGTGCGATTTTTTTGCGAATGCTTCAACGCGCTTTAGAAATTCTTTTCGGCCTAAATCGTATCGAGATTTTCCTTCTTCTTTATCTATAATTTTTTCTACTTTTGATTGTGTGGCGATTGCAGCGTGATCTGTTCCAGGAACCCACAATGCCTTTTTCCCTTGCATGCGAGCCATTCTTGTCATTACATCTTGAATCGCCAACATCACCGCATGCCCCATATGCAGCGTCCCCGTTACATTTGGCGGAGGTAATACAATTGAAAAAGCTTCGGCATTTTTTTCTGTGATCCCCTTCTCCACACACACATCAGGATTAAAAAAACCTGACTGTTCCCAGGTCGCATAGATATCATCCTCGAACTTCTGTGGTTCGTACGCTTTTGGCAGGTCATTCGTATCACTCATAGTGACTCTATACTATGATATTCTGTGTTTTTTGGCAATAAATACCCTTGACAAGCTTCGTGTTTTCGTTATACTTAAAATTGTTCATTCACAAAAGAGGTCACGGATGGATGTACTAGATTTGCTTGCAGAATATCGCTCAATCCAAGCGATTCCTGAAGATGTTGCCCGAGAACACGGGTATCTGAAAATTCGTAATCCTGGCGGTGGTTTTTCTTTGCGTCAGATTGGCGCGGAGACTCCGGCTCAGATTTTGGCTGGGAAGATTGCGCGCATGCTTGGTGTCTCTGCTGATTCACTCAAGAATCGCTCACACCGTTTTTTGAGACGCGTTCTTCGTTTGATTATCAGTGAATATATGGATAAGGCTCCCGATCCTGACATCATTTCGAATGATGCATACGATGCCATGAGTGATGAGGCTAGAACCAAATACGCTCGCAAACAAGAAAAGACTAAAACACTTCATCTTAAAAAACCGATTCGAGAAGAATATTTTGAACTTCTTCCTTATGCATCTTTACTGCGTTCTGTTCTTTTGGGTAACCGACAAGATGCTACCCAAATATTTTCTGCTGATGATTCCATTCCTGATCGTATTGTCAATCTAGGTATTGATATTGATGTGTGGCAAAAAGGTCTGGGCAGTTGGTATATTGAGTGCGATCAAGAAACAATGGTTTCTGAAGAAGATTTATTTTCTCGATTGGCTCATGAATTCATGATGTACTTTCGTCTATTATGGGATGAAGACGCGCGTTCTGGATCTGCTGCTCTTGGAGCATTCTCTGCTCGATGTACTAATATCCTACATGTCGATGATTTGCATGATGCGCTTACATGTCAAGATGAACTAAAGGTTGCGGCTGAAATTTCTCTACAGCGCGTTCAGCGCAAGGATTGTTCGATATCAAATCAAACAAAAGAATTGTGCGATTTTCACTTTCGTCGTGTTTTGTCTCGACTCAAATCTCGGCAACGCTCGAGTAAAGGTGATGGAGTATATCGGATTTGCTGGTCTTCCAAACATCCACTAGACATGCTCACAATTGGAAATGATGGTGGCGCATGCATTGGCATCTATCTTGATGACGAGTGGCCTATCAAAGTTGGCCTAAATAACATGGCTCAATACATGACTGACGTCTCAATTCAGTTTCTAGAGATTTGGCGAGGTTGCGAGCGAGTTGGTTTTTCAATGTGCTTTGCGGGATATAGAGATTCCGAGACCTTCTTGGTTTCAAACTCGGTTGAATTGAATTCTAAGGTTGAGCATGATGCTCGATTCTTGACTCAATGCGCACTTTCTTACTTAGAACGCATGCGTGCAGCCGCTGGATTCGATACATTGGCCGGTGGAATATCATCGCACAATACTGCAATTAGCCACGGAAATCCATTTTGGTATGGTAACTCGCTTATTGGCGTTGCGAAGTTTAATCCTAACACGTCACTGTATTCAGACATTAGTGATAGCGAGAAAAAAAGTATTGAGGGTATGTCCATCAAACTAACCGGTGGTCATGATCTGGTTTTACATCCTATTGCGAAAATCTTGCTCACTAATCTCGAGTCACTTGTACGTACAATCTTTGGTCAACGCATTCGCCCAGAAGATACATAGGGAGACATGACCCTTAGTTTTGATGAAGCGCGTGCGTACTGTGAAGTTGTGATTCCACCACAACAAGCCGCTGAATTGATTGGCATTAAACAGCCCGATCACCCTGACATCAGACCCCAAAAGTCATATGTATATAATGATCATGCGTATTGTGGTCTTTCAGCGAGAGAGTTTGACGGGGTCTGCAAAGATGACAGGTATTCCCCCGGCGAGATTGAGAGATTCCGCACTGATCCGACAGTGAAATATCCTCTTGCGGTCCACAATACAGTCACCCTTGAAGATGACGACTGGTATGATGCTTGATATCTTCTATGAATGCTCCGCATCTACGAGATGCGGTTTTTTTATAAAAAAATACTCCAGTCCGAAGACTGGAGATATAATACTGCCTAAGTGCTAAGCGGCGTACTGCTGGATGAGTTCAGGGGCCACATCCATCAGCTCGATTCCTTTGACGAAATTGATGACGTCCATGACGAACGTTTCATCCGTAATGAACAGTTCGATGAAGAGACCGGCGTTGATCGCACTCTGGAGCATCATGACCCCACGTGCACTTACCGGAATCTCGGCGATCTGATCTGAATATACATGAGGGTCTCCGTTAGACTGCTCTGGCGGAGGCTCGATGAGCCCGCTGTTTGCCAGAAACATGAAGTCCTCGTGGTAAGTCAGAAACCGACAGATGACATCTTTTGCTTGGGACTCCACCAGCCCCAGATCGTGTGTGACCGTCTGCCAGTGAGCAGCCGGACCGCAGATGCCGTTTGTCATTTCTGACAACGCTTCATTGAACAAATTGAGACGACGCTGATCCATCCTGGATAAAGTTGTTTGCCCCACGGTTACCTCCTTTAATTGAACCGGGTGCGGGATGGTTTTCTCACAACTGTCGCATACTACCAGAAAGAGCTGAAAAAACTATATCTGATTATTTGTGTTTTGTCAAGATATCAAAAAATCCCAGAGAGTGGGATTTTTATGTTTCCATAATCAGAGTTCGAAGGTTCTGTTTTTTGAGTCTTGAGTGACTTTTTCGATGAATTCTATTTCTGATAATTCCAGCAGATCTTCTTTTCCTCTTACGCGGATGGCGAGTTTATCGGAGTTAGCTTCTTTGTCACCGACTACTAATGTATAAGGATATTTTTGTTGGGCTGCATTTCTGATTTTTTTACCGACTGATTCATTTGAATCATCCAGGTATACTCGAATGCTTGCATCACGCAATCTTCCTGCTAATTCATTACAATATGCAACATGATTTTCTGAAACTGATGCGATGGCGACTTGCACTGGAGAGAGCCATAATGGAAATGCACCAGCAACATGCTCGATCATCACAGACATGAATCGTGTGATTGATCCCATGATAGCCGCGTGGATCATGAAAATTCGTTCTTCTTCGCTTTTTTCATTTATGCAATGCAAATCAAATCGCTCTGGCATGTTCATGTCCAATTGAATTGTCGCCACTTGCCATTCTCGTCCGATTGAATCAATTGCTTTGAAATCTATTTTTGGTCCGTAGAATGCTGCTTCACCGATTTCTACTTTTGCTTCTACTCCGCGTTCTTGTGCGATTTCCGTCATTGTTGCTTCTGCTTTTTTCCAAACCTCTGGCGTACCTAAATATTTTTCCATTTCGTTTGGATCGTGAAATGAAAGTGTTGTTTGTAGATCGAAATTGAATGCTTTGTAGAAACTATCGATGATATCCCAAATTTTCAATGCCTCTTCTTTGATTTGAGATTCGCGGCAAAATACATGCGCGTCATCCTGTGCGAATGCTCGTGTTCTTGATAAGCCATGCAATTCTCCCGTTTGTTCATCTCGATAGCACATCGTTGTTGTTGCGTATCGCAATGGCATATCACGATAACTTCTTTGTCGTGAATCGAAAATTTGAGTGTGGTGCGGACAGTTCATTGGCTTCATAGCGAATTCATGTCCTTCTCGTGTTGTAATCTTAAAAAGCTCATCTGAAAACTTTTCCCAGTGACCACTTGTTTCATAAAGATCCTTTTTGGTGATGTGAGGAATTTCAACCTTATCGTATCCTCTCTCCTTTCGCATTTCCCATACAAAGTCATCGAGAAGATTTCTAATTTGTGTCCCACGCGGTGTCCATAAAGGCAATCCTGGCCCAACTAAATCTGAAAATACAAATAAATCTAATTCTTTTCCTAGCTTGCGATGATCTCGCCTTGCGGCTTGGCGTAGCATCTCCTCATGTTTTGCTAATTCTTCTTTTGTAGCAAATGCAAAACCATAGACTCGTTGGAGCATCGGATTTTTTTCATCCCCTCTCCAATATGCTCCAGCGAGTTTGTGTAATTTGAAAGCTCCAATTTCTTTTGAGCTTGCTACATGAGGCCCTCGACATAAATCGACAAAGTCTCCTGTCTTATAAATGCTTATCGATTCAGCACCGACATCACCAACGTCATTGCGAGCCGCAGGCGAAGCAATCTCTTCATCTCCATACACCTCCGTTGTGCCTTTTGTTTTCAATTCCTGCAATAACTCTACTTTGAAATCTTGTCCCATTTTTGTGAACATTGCGATCGCGTCATCAACCTCTAATTCCTCTTTCACAAAATCATCTCCACGATTCACAATCTCTATCATTTTCTTTCTCACCTTTTTCAAATCATCATCAGAAAGCATTACCCCATCTGGTAATTGCACATCATAATAAAATCCCGCATCAATCACTGGCCCGACGCCGAGTTTAATCCCTGGATGTAATTCTGTTAACGCAGCTGCCAAAATATGCGCTGTTGAATGCCGTATGGCAAAGAGTTCCTCTTCATTCATATGTGTAACACTTGAGCCCTTACAACGAGCTACATAGTGAATTAGTTAGGTTCTTAGTGTATCCAATCATGTGGGTATTGACAAATTTCCTTTTTTGTAATATTATGTTGGCTCGTTCGTTCTAGTAGGTGCATTATCACAAATAAAGAAAGGGGGCATAATGCTACTACTTCTAATCCCAGCCGTCATGCTGACTATTCTGGGCGCTGCCGTTTTGGTTCGCTCTTCTCAAGATGTTGATTTTGGTGGAATGTTCACCGGCATCATTCTTTTGTCGATTGGTCTGCTCTTGGGCAGTTTCACTATCGCCAATATCTACCTGTTCATGTCGGGCTGCTTGGCGGTCTATGGCATTTACTGGATTTTGGAAAAACGTGGCGTCTTCGACATGATGTTCCAACGCGTTTAATTGCTCGCCTCCTTCGGGAGGTTTTTTATATTGACATATATCTCATATACATCTATAGTATGAGGCTGATCTTTCAGACAAAAGGAATACATTATGAAATTCAGAAACAACGATATTCTACTTTACATCGCCATGGGTGATGCATATGCGGCGGCAGTCGAATACTTGAAACGAGGCTCTGCAGATAATGATCGGATTTATCTTGAGTCAATGAAATTTGAGCGTTATCTCGCGCATCCTACGCATAGACATGCCGCCGGTTTCTACACCGATGATGCCGAAATGTCTGTTGCGAATGCTCGCGCACTCATTAGCATTGATTTCCGACATCTTGATCCATTCTGCTTTGCATATTACTGGCTTGCGGAATTTGTGCGTGGTGGAAAGCGTAAAGGCTATGCGCGGGGAGGCCCCAGAGGTGGTTTCCAAAAATTTCTGGAAGTGTGCGTTGCTGATGTTGGCGGTGAAGTATCTCGATCATGTGCACATAAATTTCTAGATAACATCCGACCTCATTCCAAAAAGAATGGAGCGTGTATGCGAGCGGTTCCTTTTGGTGCTCTTGCGAATGTGCATGATGGAATGAGACTTGCAGATTTGCAGGGGCGCATTACGCATGACACAGCTGAAGGTCGATTCTCGGCCCAAGCAGTTGCTGCGATGGCACATTATGCAATGTACTCTGATAAGCCTATGCATGATGTTGGACGTTACTGCAAAAAAATTCTACCTCGTGACATGGTTGAGCGATGGGGTTATGTGTTTGATTCTGTTTGGCCGTCTGGTACTGCTGTAACATCTCGCAAAAAAAGATCTGTTGCGATTACTACTGTACACGCAACTTGCTCACATCTCCGTCAATACGATTCTCTAAAGCGGATTATGATGGCGATCATTCAAGATGGCGGAGATACAGATTCCGTTGCTGCGATCGCATGGGGTATTGCCTCGTGTCGTATGCAGGATGAAGTTCTTCCGGATTTCCTTGAGCATTGCCTTGAAGGCGGAAACCCGAAAACTGGTGCGGTGTATCTGAAAGATCTCGGCACACAACTCATGGATCGATTTTCTTCGTAACGTAATGCAGCGCTTCGTAATGCTCCGTATCGCATAACCCCCGATAATATCGGGGTTTTTTATTGCCAACCTTGACAAACACCACCATTCACCGCATACTTTGCTTGTTCATTACACAGGGAGACGACATGGAAGTTCATGGGCTATTTTTACAAGGCCGTATTAAAGATCGTATTCGTATTGATTTTTCGATCCCTTTTTTGCCGGGCATAAATGTTCCGTGGTCATTTCCTCTCAAGCTGGGGCCTGATCCAGATGTTCCTGATGAACTCATGGATTTTGATTTTCCTGATCGTCTGGTGCATGTAGCAGGCTGTATTAGGACTGATTTTGAGTATGAAGAACTTGAGACGATTCTTCACTCGCTCTTTTCTTACTCGGACGAGGACATGACTATTCCCTGCCATCTCAATGGACGAATTGTGCTGACAACTCCAAATTCTGATTGCAATGATGATATTCTGGAGGGAGCTGAATATCGTTTCGTATGCACGTCTCTTTTGCTTCAGGTCGTCGCTCCTCATTCATAAAAACAAGCCACCCGACTGGGTGGCTTTTTTTGTAGAAATTGTCACTACTACTTTGAGATAGACTCTTGCTTATGCGAGTTCTTTTTCTTTTACTATTTCAAGTGCTTCTGCTGTGATTGGATCGAATCTTTTCAAATCTTGTGTAAGAGTTTTTCCAATTACGTTTGAATATTCTTCTGAAGGTAAGCCATTGATGAAACCTTGTGGTCGCATTGCGTAGAGCATTTCTGATGTGATGGTTGTTCCAGCTGGTATATCTTGCCCTGCCATCAAAGCTTTTCGGAAAAGCGGACGGAAGACAGCTTCGCCTTCTTGCAGTGTTTTTTCAGATTCTGATAATGCAGCTTTTGCGTAATCTGTTGCGAGGATTTCTGCACGCTTTTCATCGCTCGCCAAAATCTCATTGATTCCTGCAACCATATCTTTTAATTCTTGTGGAGTCATAGAAACTTTATGATCTGCCCCCCACAACTCTCGTGACATTGAGAAATGTTTCTCGATAACTGTTGCGCCCGCTGCAACTGCGACCATGTCTGGATCCAAACCAATTGAGTGATCTGAAAATCCGATTGGTTGATTGAAGTGTTCTTTGTATGTTTGGAGAGTCCCTAATCGCAACTCTTCTGGTGGGCAAGGATACTTTGAAACACAATGCAAAATACACACTTTGTCGGTTTTTTCTTTGATGAATGCGAGGGCTTTATCAGCTTCTTCTAGCGTACTCATTCCTGTTGAGAAGATGATTGGCTTGCCGGAATTTCGTAGATAATCGAGACATACGAAATCGAGAATGTCGCCGGATCCAACCTTCCATACATTCACTCCAACCTCGTCGAGCAATTCTGCTGCTTTGCGAGACATTGGCGTAGACATGAAAATAATTCCCTTCTCATCGCAATATGCTTTGAGAGGTTTCCAGAAATCTTCTTTTGGAGTTGAATTGGTATTTCGTGTCACCCAAGAATATCGATCTGAACCTTTGAAATGTGGAGATGTAACATCGAGGTTGAGCTGTTCGTCTTCAACTCGATGCGTTTGAAATTTGATAGCATCTGCTCCGCCAGCAATTGCCTCATCGACAAGCTGTTTTGCATTTTGTAGGTATTCAGCAACCGGACGTTCTTCCTCGGTATGCATGAAATTCTTTCCTGCTTCAGCGATGACGAATACGCCGTTTACCATTTTGTCCCAGATGGCCTCGGGAGTGTTTTGTGTTTTCATAATGTTTCCTTGTGAGTTAGTGTCTAACGAACTGGAATCAAATATACCCTCATATCTCGGATCCGTCAATACTTGACTCAGCTATATTATTTTGCTAGTATTTGTGCGGTTCATTATAAGATTACAAACTTGAGAGGTGAAATGAACGATCAATTAGTTCGCTGGCTTGATGAAGTTGAGTTTTGGTTTTTTGATCTGGATGGTACGTTGGTTGCGAGTACACCATATCGTCAGGTTTTGAGACTTATTTCTCGACTTGTCGGTGTGCCATATTCGCAATTACTTCGTCGTTATCGACAAGAATGGCGCGGTCTGGATGAGGCTCGTGAATATCACTATTCTCTTGCGTGCAATGAGGGTGTGCGAGACCATATCAAAGTTGCTTATGGTAACTATGCTGCGGACAATCATACACCGACGGTTATTCCTGGTTCGTTTGAGTGTCTCGAGGCGTTGCGAGAGATGAAAAAATTTCTTGTGTGCTACACGCGCGGCATCAAAAGCTGGCAAGAAATCAAACTGCAAGTTACTGGTCTTACACCTTTCTTTGATGACATCTGCATTGTGAAAAAGAAAGATGTAGAGCAGATGCGAACACAGGCTTTGCGTGTATGCAACGGATCAGATTTCATCATGATTGGGAATACATTTACTGATGATATTGCTCCTGCCAAAGGAATTGCAAAAGGGCGCATTTACGTGACTCACGATCCACATGATCTGAACACTGATCGACCGCATAGTCTTTCAGATGATATCCTTGTCATCGATACTCTCGCTGACATCAACCCCACTATTTCAGAAAAAAAAGGAGGTCTACATGATTGATACCGAATTTCCGGAAATTAAAGGTGCAGTAGATGATTGGACAGCAATCGCCGAACAAGATAGTAGTGTGCGTCTTTGTTTTACAATTGTCACAAAAAACACCAGAAACCTTGATAAGGTCTCGCGCCAAGCTGTTCACCAACTCTTGAGTATCGAATTCTCATCAGGCAGAGTATTGTACACTCCGGATGCCGGCTCAATTTCCTATCACGACATCATCATTCCGGCTGTTGCTAGTTCTGCTGCAGT
>NZCD01000032.1 GCA_002688135.1 Parcubacteria group bacterium | reverse complement strand
ACGAGACTTCGCACAACTTTGTGCACTCGGAAAAAAATCTCGTGGCAGCATGCCCGACGAACACAAATCATCAAGCCCACTCATCTCACGAGGCGAACAAAATCCACCCAAGCGAGAACACCCCTAATCCCAGCTACGGCGGGATTTTTTATATAGAGCATCTCATATTGACAAGCATACAAAAAAATGATATTTTGGGCTCGGTGCTAAACTAAACGTTCAATATAGTGTATAGAGGATGACAATGACAGAAAGCAAAAATCAAGTTTCAGAAGAACACAATAGCAGAAGAGAATTTGCAAAAACGAAATTTCCAAAATTATATGATCTTTTAACGCGTGTCGAAAAAGAAAATCCAGCATTTCTAACTTCTTCAGTCGACGAAATCATTGAAGAAATGCACGAACGAAATGTGAGAGAGTATCGTCTGGTCGCCTGGTGTGCGGCATTCCCAAACTTTGTTGAACTTCTAAAAAAACTGCGCCGTTGCGAAATCAGAGAAGCTTACTCGCTCAGGAAAAAACTCCTGAAAGATCCAACCTTCGTAAAAGCACTGCAGCGTGGACAAAAAGACGAAGATACCGAATACGAATTGGATGAACTCTGCAGGCAATGCAAACAGCTCACTGATGAAAACGGCATTCCATTTGCTATGCTCATCCTACCAGAAAGAAATATATACAAAGAAGCAGAGGAAGCACAAAAAGCAGTCTCGATAAACTAAGCATAAAAACAATTCCGGCCATGGCCGGAATTTTTTATTACCATCTCGTATTCAATGGTCTCCCCTCTTTGTATCCAGCCGGAGTTTGCACACCAACAACTGCGCGCTCATGAAATGCAGCAAGATCTCGCGCACCAGCGTAGGTACATGCACTACGCAGGCCAGCTGTAATTTTATCCAAAATATCTTCTGCACTCTCCTCCCCCTCTTTCATATACATTCTCGAGTGAGAAATTCCCTCTTCAAAAAATTGTTTTCGTGATTGTTTAAATGCATCAACTTCTTTTCTATTTCTATCAGTAACCGCACGCGCACTCGCCATCCCAAAATTATCTTTAAATAATCTTCCATCCATATCGCGTTGCATATCAGCTGCAGATTCATACGTTCCAGCCCACCACGAACCAAACATCGCTGCAGAAGCTCCAGCAGCAACAGCCATCACCACATCACGAGGATGCCGAACTCCACCATCAGCCCAAACATGCGCTCCCATTTCTCGAGCAACCCTAGAACAAGCAGAAACAGCACTAAACTGCGGACGACCCATCCCCGTCATCATACGAGTCGTACACATGGCTCCAGGCCCAACACCAACCTTCACAATCGATGCACCAGCCTCAACACATTTACGTGTTGCATCTTCATCAACAATATTCCCAGCAACAATCACCGCACTATCCCCCAAGAAAGCACGAGCTCGCTTAACTGCATCAAACATTTTCTGCTGTGCGCCATGAGCTGTATCCAAAACAAAAACATCAACACCAATCTCCTGCAACTTTTTTAATTTCGATTCAATATCAGCATTTATCCCAACCGCAACTGCTGTTAATAACTCCCCTCTCTGATTCACTGCAGGTTTATAAATTGAAGATCGCACTAATCCCTTTTCAGTTACCACACCCTTCAAAGCGCCATGAGTATCAATCACAGGCAAAACAGGAATACGACGATCGCGAATAACATCAAACAATACTTTCGGATCCGCCTGATCTGTCATAGTAACCAAATCTCGCGTCATAACTTCAGATAAAGAAGCCCACCGATCCCGATCACGCGCATCCTTTTCCATAAACATCCCCACAGGTCGATTTCCACTATCAACCACAACAACCGCTCCATGGGCACGTTTGTACAGCAAATTAATCGCCTTTTGAATCGTCTCATGCTCATCCAACTCAACAGGAGTTTCCAAAACATGATGTCGAGACTTTACATACCGCACTGTCCGCTCAATACGCTCCATTGTCATGTCTTGGGGTAACACAACCAAACCACCCCGCCGCGTAACTGTTTCAGCCATACGCCTACCCGCAACCGCATTCATATTCGCCACAACCACAGGTACAGTCATCCCAACCCCATCAACCGGCGCCAAATCAACATCCATCCGACTGACCACATCTGACATCTGCGGAACCAAAAACACATCTTCATAAGTTAACTCTCGAACCCTATCCTCATGATGTAAAAATTTCATAAAATCGCTCAATTTAAGTCATATATCTAACCACGAATCACAATTATCAAAAAGTGTATAACTTCTTGACAGAATAGGGCCACACTGTTATTATTGTGGCGTCCGAATTTATCGGCTTTTTGTTTAAATCTAGATCGAAATGAGAATCTCACGACGACGAAAACACAACGTCAAACCATCAAAAACATACTTTCGATATAACGATCGTATTCGCGTACCAGAAGTGCGTGTAATTGATGAAGACGACAATCATCTCGACGTCATGAAAACAGAAGATGCTAGAAAGATGGCAGAAGAACGCGGATTAGATTTAGTAGAAATCAATCCAGCCGCAAAACCACCGATTTGCAAAATCATGGAATACGGACAATTTAAATATCAACAAGAAAAAGCAGAAAAATTACGAAAAGCAAAACAGAAAGAAACAGGCGTGAAGGGAGTGCGATTATCAGCACGTATCGGAAAACATGATCGAGACATTCGAAAAAAACAAGCTTTGAAATTCTTGAATGACGGAAATAACGTACGTGTTGAAATTATTCTACGCGGACGTGAAAAAGGTCATGCAGATATTGTATACGGATTGATTCGAGAGTTTGTGCAAGAGTTAGATAATGAATTCGGAATCCGCGTTGAGCAAATTGCGAAACGACAGGGTTCTAAAATCGCAACGATTGTAGCTCCTACAGGCGAAGCGAAGGCAGTTGAAAAACCAACAGAAGCTGAAGAAGAAACTGCATCTACATCCGAAACTAAGGAGTAATTAAAAAAATAAAAGGCACCAGGCACTAGGCACCAGGCTCCAGGTAATATTTCTATAACCTGGTGCCTGGAGCCTGAAGCCTCACGCCTCAAAAATATATGGCAAAGAAGGGAAAAACAAGAAAAGCTTACGCGAAAAGATTTAGCGTAAAGAAAACAGGAAAGGTCATCCACCGCACAGGCGGTCAGGATCATTTTAACGCACGTGAACCCGGTAAAGTTACACGTCAAAAACGAAATGACAAGACACTGACCAAAACTATTACTAAAACAATCAAACGTGCAATCGCACGGTAGGTAGATCAAAGTGTGTTAAAAATTCTAAACTACTCACTACAAACTACCAACTACAAACTAAATACATATGTCTAGAGTAAAACGTGGTACACAACACACCAAAAAACGTCGCAAGATGTGGTCTAAAGTAAAAGGCTACTTGTGGGGTCGTAAATCAAAAGTGAAGTTGGCAAAAATCGCCATCTTAAAAGCCGGCAAATACGCATATCGCGATCGACGCAAAAAGAAAATCGAAAAACGAAGATTGTGGCAAGTAAAAATCAATGCAGGAGCACGTCAGTTAGGCACAAAATACTCTGTATTAATTGATGGATTAAAAAAATCAAACATTGAACTAGACCGAAAATCATTAGCCAACCTAGCACAACATCACCCAGATGTATTCGCAAAGGTTGTCGAAAAAACTCAATAGACTTGTCATCCTGAGCTTGTCGAAGGATCCCGTGAGAATTTTTGATGGATCCCGGCCTACGCCGGGATGACAATTTCTAGTCAGGATGACATGTCTATATACTTGACGAAAATACCCAAATCTGATAGATTCTCAAACTTAAGTCCCCTGCAAGAGCTCAGCTTCCTTGCACAGTGCACCCTCCTTCACTGTGTAGGTCGCAAGTTGAGCTCTTACAGGGGATTTTTTGTTTGACCACCAAAATCTTCGATCTTGTGACGATCAAGCACGCATCGAGGCCTAGCAAAAACATAAAGAAAAACAATCAATAATCATCCACGAAGTTAGAGAAACTACGCATGTAACTGGCCGCAGACGCGCAAAAAAGGGAGTCTCCAAACAATGCACATAAAAAAATCTAAGATGGATATAAAATATGTGCCTAAAACAAAAACCATGCTATACTAGTACTTCTAATAAACATACCATATGCCAAAATTCCCCGCACCAAAAGAGAGTGACAAGCCAGCTGGCTCACCTGACATGAGCGCACCAAAAGAAAACCAGCCACAACCACCAAGACCACCCATCGCGCCACAACAAGGCGGACAAACAAAAAACAAAACCCCAATGATTATTGGCGCTATCGTCTTAGGGGTATTAGTTTTAGCAGGATCAATCTTTGCAGGATTCTATCTTTCCAAAAACGAAACCCCCTTTGAAGTCTTAAAACAATCAGCTGAAAACGTTGAAAATGCCACATCAGTACAAGCAACCACTAAGGCGAGTATAAAAGTTACGAGCGATGGAATTAAAGATATAAGCGGATTCATATCAGAAACACCAACAGACACAGTAAGCATCAATATTAATATAGATTCCACATTTACTGGAATTGATGAAGACGCAAAGGATCAAGCATCAGACTCAAAAGCAACTCTTGAATTAACAATAGGCACATCAAAACTATCAGGATCTTTTGATATTCGAAGCGCTAACGAAGCTGCATACTTCCGCCTAACAGACGTACCAGAAGGGTACCAAATGTTTGTGGCGCCATACATGAACAAATGGATCAAAGTAGATTATGACAAAATTGAAGAAGCATTAGATCCAGATTCAAAAAATAATACAGAATTTAGCGATGCTCAACTCGACAAAATATTTACACTTATTAAGCAATTAGAAGAACAAGATGTTGTGGCAGATGAATCAAAAGGAGGTGACTACATCTACACAATCAACTCAACAGGCAAAAAATTAAAAGAAGTTGTTAAGGCGGTGGATAAAATCGAAGACACAGAAAACTCAACATTCAGCAAAGACTTAGAAGAGATACCGGATGACGCAACATTCGCAGTTACAATAAAAATCGGAAAAAAATCTTACCTACCAAATCAATTTAATTTTGGACTATCAGTGACCATAGAAGAAGAAGGTATTCCAATCGAAATCAATGCATCATCAGAAACAACCTTTGATAATTTCAATAAAGATGTTGAAATCACAGCTCCAGAAAATGCAAAAACCATCGATGAGATTATGGCAGAATTATATGGAGATTTTATGGAGGACGACACGATAGAGGATGTTGAAGTCGAGCTTTCTGAAGGTCAAAAAGAACTATTCTGACAGAAGAAAAAATCGCCGAAACACTTAGACAATAAAAAATAAAAACGCGCCACCAGCGCGTTTTTTGATTATCCTAAATTATAAACCACACAAGCACTAAATGCACAAATTTTCAACAATTCCCGCCACATGAGCAAAAAAACACACCCCTAAAATAAGCAAAAGACAGCCCAAGGTCATTGACAAAACATAATATTTATGATATGCTAATCACAGACTACATTTTTTGGAGGTCTAATGATCAATACATTTTGGCGAAACAACAAAGACGAACTTTTTAGCATGTTGGGGATGGCAGCAATCCTTCTGATTGCCGGCTTCTTTTCTGAGATTATTCAAGGTATGTCTATCGCCTTAACAACGATCGCAGGATTCGTAATCTTACTTTTCGGATTTGCTCGAATGAGCAACTCAACAGAAACTTACAGATTCATCGACCATGACATCGGCTCATTACCGCGCGAAAAAAAAGAGCGACTGTATGACCTTTTCGAAGGTTTTGTGTACATCGCCATCGGGATTGGCATGATGCTTTTGTACGTTTATGTACTTTTCCCACTCGTGCCGAAGATGTAATCTGTTTATCAGCCACCAGAACAAAATGTTCTGGTGGCTTATTTTTTTAAATTACAATTAATACTTAATAACATAATAAGCTGGCCCGAGACCAACGACAGAGTGGATAAAAATCAAGTACGAAAAAACCACCCGATAAGGTGATTTCTTCGTGGCGGTGTGGATGGGTCTAGTACCAAGTTATTTCGACTTTTACAAAGGTTTTTGCATAGTTTGAAAATCATAATTTTGAGGCAGATGGGTCGGGGCATTTCTGAGAATATAAGACAAAATGAGACACCCATAAAAAAGAGAACTATCACCGAGAAGATTATCAACCTTTCGAGATAATTTCGTGCTGTTACCATGTTGCAATAATCCGCGATAAGACTGCACTACCGGACTCAATTCATCACACCCTATCACACCTTTCAGCATGCGCCGTTTGGTTATGGTTCGTAAAATACGATGAGCCGGAAAATGTACCCAACCAAGAAAATCCACGCCAGACGCAATAGTCTCGATGGAGACTTTTCGCGGATGCAAATCCAATGTTAATGTGTCTTTTAAAAAATTCTCTATTCTCACAAGCATACGCCGGAGCCACATCTTATCCTGAGAGAACACCACAAAATCATCTGCATAACGAATGTAATATGTAGCCTTCAGTTTATGCTTCACAAATTGATCAAGCTGATTCATGTAAATGTTTACGAGTAGTTGTGAAGTCAAATTGCCAAGCGGCAGTCCCCTTCCTGGGATTCCGGAATCAAAACTCGAAATAATGATATTTAAAAGCTTCAGGATGTCAGAATCAGAAATGTATCTGGCAAGAATCTTAAACAAAACCTTATGATCAATCGATGCAAAAAACTTCCGCACATCACATTTCAATACCCAAACGGTACGTGTATGATTGTGTGACGCGCGATAGCCAAACTCTCTAAATCTATCCAGCGCCTTATGTGTCCCCCTCCCTAACCTGCAGGAATAAGAATCAGCAATAAACGTCCGATCAAAAAATGAATACAGCACACGATACAAGACGCGGTGCAATACCCTATCTCGCACACTGGCCTTGTGAATATTTCGTGGTTTTGGATCAGAAATATTAAAAGCGTGATATGGTGCATGTTGGTAAGTTTTATTTTTCAAATCATGATGCAGATCAAAAAGATTATCCATCAATCGTGATTCAAATATCTGTACGTCCTTGCGACCACGCTTGCCTCTCAAAAACTCGCTCCATGCACAGAGCAAATTATCCATTGAGATGATATACTCATAACTCGTATCACATTGAATCGTCTTCATATATGACACATACTACCCCCCCCCGAATCTATTGCCAGTAGTGCGTAAGATAAAAGACCTATATTTGTTGTGGTGCACGATACATAAGACACTTCCTAAAGCACAACGATACTCACTTGGTCAAAAGATTGATAGCACTTTCATTAATCTCGTTGAAGCAACAGTTACCGCAGGATTTTTGATGAAATCAGAAAAGATTCCATACGTACGTCGTGGGATTCAGAAATGTGACACACTCAAGGTTTTTTTATTAATGGTTTGGGAAACTAAAGCGATTGATAATGCAACATACATTGCTTTGTCAGAACGACTCAATGAGATTGGAAAGATGCTCGGTGGGTGGAATGGACAACTCACAAAACAAAACTCTCCTCAAAGATGAGGAGAGAAACAAAGTGAGGTGCGGACACCGCCGCCGGATTATCGTCGTTCCAGTGGTTATCCAGCCAGTTGTAGTTCCAGTTCCACTCGTTGCCGTTCCAATAGAGGTAGCGAACGATGAGGTTGCCATCCGAGTTGCGGTATATGCTGCGTGCCGTCCATGCCACCACCCATTGAATACTCTCTGGGTTGAATCGAATTCGGCATCATACATGCCATAGCACACAGCACCACGTAACTTTATTTTTGAAGTGTCATATTCTACGCCATTGCAAGCACATGTCCGGCAATGCTCTGAGAAGTATAATCACTGGATATGGTGGCCAGAAACCGTGATCGCTGACATATTCACCGTATCTAAAAAGAGTATACAAAATAAAAGAGGTCCGCACCAGATTGTTTTTCTGATGCGGACCCGAAGGACAAAGGACTAAGGACAGAGCGCCAAGGGCTAATGCCCAAGGTCTGAGGGCTAGTTACGTGTGGACACCGCCGCCGGATAAGCGTCGTCCCGGGGGAAAACCAGCCAGTCGTAGTCCCAGTACCACTCGTTGCCGTTCCAACAGAGGCAGCGAACGACGAGGCTGCCAACCGAGTTGCGGTAGATGGTGCCCCAGAAGAACACCGCCTTACCCTTCCAGCTCGCCGGGATGAGGTGCTGGTTCTCGGGGCGGAGCAGGTAGTCCAGCGCGTTTGCGTTGAGCACCGGCCGGTCCTTGAGCTGCATACGCAGCTCGTTGCCGACGATGGTGCCACCCTGCTGCTGCTCGGACAGCCACAGCTCGACCTGCTCCGCGTTCCACTCGAACTGACCGCCCTTAATGTGTTCCTCGACGGACCAGCCGTCAGGAACGAAAGGGGCAGCATCGCAGTCGATGATGTGCTTGCGGACCACGACCTCGGCCTGACCGTGCAAGATGGGAAGAAGCTTAGCGAGCATGTCGCCACTCGCGAGAGCCTTGACATCCGCTGCGGTCCAACCGTTCCGCTCGAACCCGTGATCCAACTCGGCCGACAGCCGAGAAGACATGACAAACGTGTCACCCATGTGACGTGTCTCCTTTTGTTGTGCAACTTGTTTTTCAACGTGTTGCAAACTATAGAACGCAAATACTAGAGGGCCATCTTTGTTAAGATAGTCATAGCTGAGAGACACCTAAAATACTAAGTATTTCTCAGCTAAAACCACATGAAATCATATCATAAATAGGCATATTTGTCAACCACTATGTGATACAGTTTTCCTAAAATTAAGTAATTTACTCACTATTCACTACATATACACCTCTCACAGGAGTCTATGGAAAGCTTCAAAAAACTCTATAGAGAAAGATTCAACAAAAAGCTTACTGACGCAAAGGCACATGAGGCCAAAATCATAATTAGGTCATATAGCTCACCTAAACCACAAAAACGCCCCTAAAGGCATTTTTGTGATTCTGATACATTCCTATCGTAGACCACATGGGTCGCGCACGATACGAATTTATCCTGGCGGTCCGGACGGGATTTGAACCCGCGACCTTCTGCGTGACAAGCAGACGAACACTCCGCTGTTCTACCGGACCTTATTTCAACGGCGTTATAATATCATGAAGCTAGTTTTTGATCAAGAACCCCTGTGAATATAAAAAACCGGCTAAACCGGCACATTTTCAAATCTAATTACCCCCTCTCCAATGCCCGATGAACGGCATCCATATTATACGACCCCTCTCCAAATCGCTTCTCTCCATCCTCAATATCCTGCACAATCTTCGTACACAAATAATCAACAACATCATCGTATCCAACATGATCATCCTTCAAATATCGCAAAATCAACACACAGGTATAAATACTCTTTAAACTATCCAAAAATCCGTCATGATGAAAATTACCCACTGCAAATCGATTCATCACCACATGCTCATTCGGATGAATCATCACGTGATGACGCATCGCAATTATTTCACCTGTTTGTGAATGACAAATAAACCTAGCCTCACCTCTAAAATCACAAGGAACACAATGGACACTGTGTGTCGCGGATGATTCAACAGGCAAATTTTCTGGAGCTTCTACTGTAGATAATTGCTCATATGCAGGCGGATGCATTACAAAAAAATCAGCAACAGGCTGCACTTGTACCTCAATTTCTTCTTGTAATAAAGCATCAACCACAACATCAACAACATGATCACGCTGTTCAACCTTACGTTTCGTATAATTACGAAAATTTCTCATATACTCTTGTATTATACCACAAACAAAAAACCGCGCATAGCGGCGGTATTAAGGAATAACTAATTTCCATGTCCGAGCTTTCTTCAACCGAGCGTGTAATTTCGGATCTGTTGACGTGCACACAACCAAATCATACTCATCAAGAGAGTGCTTGAAAAGACTCACAGATCTAGTTCTACATACAGTATCAGGAAAATGAGCTGTGATAGATCGAGCCACCACACATGTACATAACTCACCTATCTGATTATCAATCAACAAACATTGCTCGTCATCACCCAGACTGACACGTTCTCGACCAACAAGAGTAAGTGCACCAACACGAGCTTGCGCAAACCAACGAGCCACATTTGCTCCAAAACGTGCATCAATCCCCAATACACACACAGAAATCTCATGTGCCCATTTTCGCTCACACTTCTCACCATCTTTCAAAGCGACATATGACAAACTCAACATCTTGTGAAACAAATCTGATCGCGGCGACAATACCGTGTCTTGATGAAAAAACATCAGCACATCCGTTGGATATCGCATATAAACCATATCTGAATGAACAACCATATTCCCTCCTTTACACGTAGATTAACCACAAAAACTCGCAACGTCAACACAGATCAAAAAATCAAGCAAATCAAGCATGCACAAGTTATAAACACCCCATCTTGACAAAAATAACAAACTCATGTATACTCCCTGTACTGAATTTGAATCCTCGATTGGATTCTTTTCTGTTAATAATTAGTAATCCAAAGACTATGTCAGAGGAAATTCTATTAGAAGGAGAAGACGACGCAGCTGCAGCACCAGCTCCAGCTACAGATGGTGGTGAAGGTGATGCCGCTCCAATGGAAGCAGCTCCAGAAGCTCCTGCAGAAGAAGCTCCAGCAATGGACGCACCTGCAGAGGAAGCAGCTCCTGCAGAGGAAGCAGCTCCAGAAGCCCCAGCAATGTAATTAAATCATTGTATTAAAAAGATGAGTTTCGCTCATCTTTTTTGGTACCTAAAAAACGGCGTAAGCCGCTTTTTCCTACTCACTACAAACTACAAACTATTCACTAATAAATATCCTTCAAACGACCAACATGCAAATCCAATCCAAATCCTTTTTTATGAATCATAGCAACTGTATCCGATTGTTTCACACCAACACGTTTCGCATATTCTCTCACATGCTTCAAAAAACCATCTTGAGATTTTGAAACTTTTGGCAACGCATACACCCCAGATCGCAAATTAGCTTGCGCCAAAACACGTTGATTTTCATGCCCGACAATCAAAGGAACTTCTGGTCTGAAAAATACAACTTGTGGAAGTAAATCAGAAGCAACAGGAGAAACTAAAACTGCAGAAACATCACCACGCTGCGCCAACACGCCCACAAGCGCCCCAACCCTACGATGCGTCTTCATAGAAACATCACCTGTTTCACATATTCCAATATCATCATATTTTGAATGCTCCGTCTCACGCGCTATATCCGCCATAATACTCACCGCCTGTACCGGATAAGCACCCGTAGCAGATTCTCCTGACAACATCACTGCATCAGCATGATCAATAACAGCATTAGCAACATCTGAAACTTCCGCACGCGTTGGACGCGGACGATCCACCATACTCGCCAACATTTCAGTTGCTACAATCACCTGCTTGCCAGCAGCACGACACAAATCAATAATATGCTTCTGCGCGACTGGCACACCAGCCGCGGGCGTTTCAATCCCCAAATCCCCTCTTGCAACCATAATTCCATCAACAGCTCTCACAATCTTTTCAATATCCTGTAAAGCCTCTGGTTTTTCAACCTTCGCAATAATGGCAGGAACAATCCCATCAGATTTCTTCCAACCCTTTTTAACCATCGCACGCAATCGATTAATATCTCGCGCGCTTCGCACAAACGACAACGCCACAAAATCAACTTTCTGACTCAACCCCAAAACTAAATCTTTTTTATCCTTTTCTGTAATCGATGAAATCGACAATTTCGCACCCGGCAAATTAAATCCTTTATTCGATTTCAATGTGCCACCAATAATAACTTTGCATGTCACACCAGTTTTCCGTACACTCAAAACCTCAACTTCTTTCGTGCCGTCATCCAACAAAATTCGATTTCCAGGTTTGATATCACGCTCTAAATACGGATACTTCACATGAAGCGCTTTTTTATTTTTTGCATCACTTGAAAAAACAACCGTCGAACCCTTCTTCAATTTCACTCCGTCTCCCATATCCCCCACCCGCATTTTCGGCCCAGACAAATCTTGCAAAATAGAAACCGTCACATCAACTTCGTCAGCAGCCTTTCGAATATTTCTAACCAACTTCCGATGATCCGCATGCGAACCATGCGAAAAATTAAGTCGACATACATTCATCCCCGCCTTCATCATAGCTTTCAACTTCGCAACAGAATGCGAAGCCGGACCAATTGTACACACAATCTTCGTACGTTTAAATCCTCCCATATACATTTATCTTAATAACTCTTGATCTAATTCCTCCAGTATAGCAGAAAATTTCAATTCTTTCCCATCACGTTTCACAGTAAGCTGAATCACATCACCAACACCAGATCTTCCAATCACATGGGATGGCGGTCGCATCTCGTTAATATCCTCATTATTAATCTTAACAATAATATCTCCCTCTAATAATCCTGCAGTTTGTGCGGGTGATCCTGGAATAATTGCAGGAGAACCAATCCCTCCGGACACAACCAACGCACCAGATTTATCGTCGATACCATTTAATTCAGCTAATTCAGTATTTAACAAAACATACCGTATGCCCAACCAAGGTCGCACAACACGACCGTGTTTTTTATATGAATCAACAACGACTTTTGCAGTATTGATTGGAATAGCAAAACCAATTGATTGACCATTTTGTGAGACAGCTGTATTAATCCCAATTACTTCTCCTAGTTCATTTAATAACGGACCACCAGAATTTCCTTGATTAATTGCAGCATCTGTTTGGATCGCTGATTCAATCGTATCACTCGACACTCCATTACCAGCAACAATACGACGATTAATACCAGACACAATCCCCTTTGTCACAGAATTTGAAAATTCACCCAAAGAATTTCCGATTGCAATTACTGTTTGTCCAATTTTAATATCATCTGAATCTCCTAATGAAAGAATCGGAACACCAGAACCAACCTCAATACTAATAAGTGCAATATCATTTAAAGGATCATTCGCCAGCACTTTCGCCGAAAATTCCCGACCATCACTCAATACAACAGAATAGATACCTCCATCACGATCTACTACATGCCTATTTGTAAGAATCAAACCATCATCAGAAATTATAAAACCACTCCCCCCACCAACCTGCTGACGAATGGTTTCACCACCTCGAGGATCAGGAGCAAAAAAATTATCAAATAAACCCCCAGGTTGCCCAAAAGTTACATCAGCTTCAACAATAATACTCACAACAGCTGGCGAAACCGCAGCAACAACATCAGCAGTTGAAATATTTTGCACGACCGGAACAACCTCAGCAACTGAAGAATCTTCTGGAGCCGGGACAGCTTCGGGTTTCTGTGAAACAGATGAAACAATTGCAAGTGAACCAATAAGACCGGCGACAAATCCGCCGATCAATGAAAATAATAACCATTGAAAAAAATGAGTGGTCTTTGCTTTAGCCATATTTACTGTGAACCTTCTGGAATCACTTCAGGCGAAGGCCGATTTTCAAGTACATCAAACACCTCATCAACTTGTGTTTTATAAATTGAAAATGTATCGGAAACTTCGGGAAAATATTTTTTATATAATTGCGCACCACCTAGCACAATAACTATAATGAGCACAACTTTTGTCCAACCAAATATCCTCCGCCATATAACCCATTTATGAATCGTACTTATCTTACGCTCCATCTCAACTAATCGTTTTTGTAATAAAAACAATTCTTCACGAGCACTTAACTTTTTTTGCTCGTCAGACGAACCATCTTCATTACGCTTCTTTTTATCTTCCCTTTTCATACTTTTAATTTTTTAGATTTTTTTGATCTTCGTTTTGCTAATTCTTGAGCAGCTTCTGCAAAAGTATCAACATCAGAAAAATTTCTATACACACTCGCAAATCGTATATACCCAACTTTATCAAAACTACGCAAACGCTTCATCACAATCTCCCCAATCTGTTCAGAAGTTACCTCACGCTGCTTACGCCCCTGAATATCACGCTCAATAACACACAACAAGTGATTAAAACTATCAGAAGTATAAGGTCTTTTTTGAAGTGACCGTCGCACACCTGCTTCAATCTTATCTCGATTATACATTTCTTTATTCCCATCACGTTTCACAACAACCATATCCAATAATTCCATATACTCCACTGTTGTAAAACGATGTGAACATTTTTCACACTCCCGTCGCCTACGAATAGACAAACCACTCGAAGCAACGCGCGTATCAACCACTTTAGTATCCGTATAATTACATGCAGCACATCTCATATAACATATTATAGCACAAAACTGTAATTTAAATAACAAATCTAAAAAACCAAAAAACAAACAAATCTCAAATTCCAAATCTCAAATGTCACGAAACTGACAGTTGGAATTTACTATTTGAGATTTGTTTGGTACTTGGAATTTGGTACTTGGTACTTATCCTAATTTTCTGCGTAAAAATGCTGGAATCTCTAAATCCTCTTCTTGAGACTCCTCTACCTCCTTCTCCTCCAGAACATCATCCACTTCCTCCTCAAAAACATCTTTTGCGGATTGAAGACACGGCTTTGTATCCATCACAGGCGCAACATCACGATTCTTAAATGGAGTCTCAAATACAGGACTCATTTTAGGGCGCTCTTCTTGCTGGCGCTCCTGCTTCTTTGCAAAAGCTGATCTTCCAAACATAAGATTATCAATTTTTGGAATTGATCGTGGCTTATGATCACCAAAACCTGTAGCAATTACAGTAATACGAACCTCATCCTTCATCGCCTCATCAATACTTGCACCAAAAATAACTTTCGCTACATCGTCAGCTGAACCTGTAATAATTTTCGCCGCTTCAGATACTTCGTGCATTCCAAGATCACGACCACCTGTAATCATAAACAAAATTCCTTTTGCTCCATCAACATCCAAATCTAACAACGGAGATGCGATTGCAGCCTT
>NZCD01000031.1 GCA_002688135.1 Parcubacteria group bacterium | reverse complement strand
GACCCGCAGGTGCATGGCTTACATGATTCACACTCCATACATGTATATTATTAAGTAATTATTGAGTTTCAATTTTATATTTTAACTCCTGAATTTTTTCAGCTATCCCCTTTTGATCTGGAAAAGCGACTCGCGCAGCTTCATACACAGAAAGCGCTTGTTGATAGTCCCCAATGGACGCAAGATACGATCCTCGGCTAATTGCCAGGTTAGGCGCAGATAATAGCACATTTAACCCTCTATCATACAACTCAAGTACATCAGCCGGATCCTTTTTGTCCCAATACTGCCACAGCTCGATACGTGCCAACCACATCAATTCATCACCCTCGTTCAATTCAACTGCTTCGTGATAGTTTTTGTCTGCCTGGTCAAATTCTCCTAAAATTTTATGTACATTTCCGGCGTTTAGATAAAACAACGCAGACCGAGCTTTTTCATTTTTTAACGCTTCATTACTAATCTTTAAAGCTCTGCGATAAAAATATTCCTCGTTCGTTGAGTCCCCTAAAGACTTCCAATGAAAGAATGCTGCATTGTGAAAACTAAAATTATCAGACTCTTGTTTTGCCTGCTGTTCCCGAGTTAGCGCTTTTTGATATATTTCTACTAATTTGTCATCGCCCTCAAGAAGTGAGAGGGCCTGCTTTTCAACCTGTGAAGTTTTGAAATACCAACCAGCCGCAACAGCAATCAAAACCACAAGTAGTAGCGGGATGAGCCTATTAGGCCGCTTGTTTGGTTCGTGCATCTGTTCGTTCATATTTTTTTTCTTTCGAAGCAATATAGTAGTTTACCAACTCCTTCATTCCCTCTTGAAATGTTATGGTTGGTTGCCAGTTTAGAAGTTCGCGCGCTTTTGAGTTGTCAGCTAATGTATCTTTTGGTTCATAGCGCGCTTCCTCATAGTTTGCTTTTACTCCAATTGCGCCAGCTAAATCATTTACACTTACATTTTTTCCTGCACCGAGATTTATAATTTCTGCCCTACCCACTTTTTGTGATTCCATTGCTAGTATATTCCCCCGAACGATATCCCTTACGTGCGTAAAATCTCGCGTGACTGTTCCATCACCAAATATTGTGACCGGTTTGTTTTCTAGTCGTGCCTTGATAAATGCTGGAACTGCCATCGCATACTCATCATCCATTAACATGTGTTTTCCGTAAACTCCGAAATATCTCAAACATACTGTTTCTAGATTATAAAGTTGAGAATACACATTACAATACAACTCCCCTGCTATTTTTTGTGCGGCGTATGGGCACATTGGCTGAACGCGCATGCCTTCGTGTAGAGGTAATGATTCTTGATTTCCGTATGGTGTTGATGAACCAGAGAATATTAATCTTTTAACACCTGCTTTTGCGGATGCTTCTAATACATTCTGCGTCCCGTTCGTATTTATATCATGCGATATCATCGGCTCTGCGATGGATCTTGGAACTCGTGGATATGCTGCCGTATGAAAAACACCGTCCACTCCGATGAAGTATTCGGCGATTTCAGCATAGTTTCTGATATCAGCTTCGACCAACTTTGCATCGTGAGGAACACGATGTCGCTGGCCTGTAATGAAGTTATCAATAATGACAACTTCGTGGCCGCGATTGAGCAATTCTTCTGATAAATGAGATCCGATGAACCCTCCCCCACCGGTGACAAGATATTTCATATCTTTTCGCAACGAGTAATGAGTAATGCGTAACGAGGATAACGTATCGCTACGCAATGATTTATATATGTCGCCTAGCGACGGTTATTGCGCTTTACGAGTTACACTTTTCGCATTACGAATCTAGCGTCCACGTTTTTGCGTGAGATGAAGTTCGAAATCTTTGAGTTCTGGCGCAACATGCCCGTTATCTGTGTGTTGTTCTTGTTTGTGTGATGTTGTTTCCATTTTCTGAAGCTGTAGGTTGATACGTTCTACTTCTTTCAAAAGCGTCATCTTTGCTTCTTCTCGTTCTCCTAATTGAATTAATGCTTGGGTATCTTTTGGCAAACATGCTCCGCCATATCCACGATATCCACCATGCAATACATCCAAGTGAGATGGGCCGACGCGCTTGTCCATTGCTGCACATTCACGAACTATTTCGTAGTTGATGTCTAATTTTTCACAGAGATCGAAGATTTGATTTGCAAATACAACTTTTGTTGCGAACCAAGTATTGTTGAAGTACTTAATCATTTCCGCTTCTTTCGCTGGCATGATTTTTTCAAATGGAGCGAGTGGTAGCAATCTCATGATTTCTCCTGCAACTGAATAACTCTCATCTGTGTATCCCATCAATTGGCGATCAGGAAATGCCATGTCTTGCTCTGCTGTTGATTGTGTTAGAAATTCTGGATTAAAGAGAAATCTGTGCTGTGGGAATTCTTTTTGAAGATCATTGGTTGTCCCAGGTAGTATTGTTGATTTAATCACTATGATTTTTGGATCGACAAGCAGTGAGATTGCTTCTCTCACAATACTCAAATCGAAGCCGCCTTTCTCTTCTTTGTATGGTGTGGGGACGGCAACAAATACGACGTCAGCCTGATTGATTTCCTCAACCGAACCCTCTTCTTTATATTTGTCGTACAATTTCAGTGGAGCTTTTACTTTTTGAAAATATCGTTTGATAGATCCTCCGACATAACCGGATGATCCGAGAATTCCAACTGTGTATGCCATATGTTTGTTTTATTATGAGATCTATTAAATTATGGAGCTTTTATGGATGAATCCTAACATGTAAGTTTAGAAAATGCAATATGCTATGCAAGGACTTTTTTTGCAGCATGTAGTCGATTAATTGTTGCTGTTGCGACCTCTAAATCAAGCTCGTCATCAATGTTTATAGATGAATCGTGATCCATTACAAGCGCTCCTGTTGTTTCACCAAACAAATCTCCTGCTTTTGCAATATGTGCCTTTGTGAGATAGATCGTTCCGTTTTCGAGATAGACGGGATCGCGCTCTTGTCGACGTTTTCTTTCTGACCAGCATTTTCCTAATTGACCATCTTCCTTGAGCTCATATCGATATTTAGTGATTTGCTCGACGCCAACAAGTGAATCGTATCCTCCCTCCACAATAATCTTAATTGCTTCTTCAATATGATGAGCATTACGCGTTGGGCATGTTGGTTGGAGTAACAATTCGTAATCAAATGTTTCGCCCCGTGCTTCTAATGTCTCTAGCACATGCGTAATTGCCTGTTCTGTTGGCGCTGTATCTGTTGCAAATTCATCTGGACGCATTATCACTTCCGCTCCAAATTGTTTTGCGATTGTTGCAATTTCTTGATCGTCAGTTGAGACGATTGTTTTTGTAACGGATGGCGATGCAAGAGAAGCTTCTATTGTCCAAGCCATCAGAGGCTTGCCCGCAACATCACGAATATTTTTTCGAGGTACACCTTTAGATCCTCCGCGTGCTGGAATGATTGATATCACTTTTATGTTGTTTTTTTGAATACTCATATTATGCGAGTTGTTTCTCCTTCACTAGAACTTCTTGATAGGCTGAAGGCTTAAGGTTTGAGGTTGAAGGTTCGTCTTCGGCTTCTCCTTTCCATCCAACTAAAAAATGACATTGACTGAAGCCGTATGTTGTTCTGAACGGATACTTCTTGAAGACACGACGCAAGCCATTTATAGCGCGATACGCATATGTGAGCGCTCGATCCATGAACATGGGAAGTGGTACAAATAATGGAAAGGGATTTACGTTAAGTGTCTGTACGCCCTCAAATCCTGCGTCTCGCGTGTGTTGAGCATAGTCTTTTGGTTTGTCTGTGTTGCGAGGGAAATCTGGGCGAAGTGAAACTCCGAATAACTTAAGTATTTTTCTATATCCTGTATTGAGTAATTGTATTGATCGTTTTTTTGGAATGTTAATTTGTACCATTACTCCTTCTGGTTTTAGCACACGATAAGCTTCATTGATCACTCCTGTGTAATTATCGAGATGCTCCATCAAGCCAATTGAGGTTACAACATCAAAAGAGTTATCTGGAAATGGAAGTGTTGCAGCGTCACCAACTTGAAATTCTGCTGATTCATTGAAGTATTGAAAGTTTGCACGCGCGAGTTCCATCGCATTATCTGAAACATCGTTAAGTGTGACATCGAATCCAAATCTTTTTTTCAAATATAGCGAAATTGTCCCGCGCCCTGCGCCGAGCTCAAGCGATGATGTAAAACCCCTGCCCTTCACTTGCTTTCCGATGAATTCCATATAGTTATGCAAGTTGAATTGTCTTTGTGTTTTTGGTTTCTCATCTTCAGGTACATACAGGGAAAATTCCTGTCCCTTTCGTTTTGTGATTGCTTCCATCCATTTATCGTCAAAGTGTTTATTGTCCTGTTCTGTGTTTTTACCTGTCATAAATCTGATGCATTTTTTGGCAATAAAATTTTCTGTTGATTCCATTGAGTCGTATGTTGCTCCTGCAATGTGAGGCGTAATGATAGCATTTTCGTGATGCTTGGCATATTCGTGTAACAAGCTTGTTTTGAACCAATCTCCATCATCGCGTTCGTCTGCTAACACATCAACTGCGATCCCCGCTATGCTCTTGAGATGCAATCTTTCAACAAGTGCTTTTTCCTCAATGATTTGTCCTCTCGCTGTATTTACGATAAATGCTCCTTGTGGAAGTAAGGCTAATTCTTTTTCACCAATTGAGTTTTTGGTTTGTGGTGTAAGTAGTGCGTGAATCATCAAAATATTGCTCTGCTTGAAAAGCTCATCTCGCTCAACCCACATAACATCATGATCTTCCATCACACGTTTATCTACATAGGGATCAAAAGCAGTTACTTTCGCTCCCATATTATGCACATAACTTGCGAATAATCGCGCGACTCTTCCGAATCCGTAAATACCAATTGTTGACCCTTTGATCTCATGCCCCTTAAATAAATTTCTGTTCCACCCACCTTCCATCACATGTTTATGTGCTGCTGGTACTCTTCGCAGTAAAGAGAGTAAGAGTGCAAGAGTGTGCTCTGGCGTTGCTGCAATTGATTCGAGGTATGCTTGTTCGCCACGAAGTGAATATATATTTACTCCATGTTTTTTTGCTGCATCTTTATCAATATGATCGAGACCTGTTGTTGGCGTTCCAATTGCTTTCAATTCTTTTGCATTTTCAAAAAATTCTCTATCTAGCGTGTGATCCAGACGAACCACAACAAGCTTTGCATCCTGTGTTATATTTAGAAATTCCGCACGTGTGAGATTATTACATACCACAACATTGCCCATCGAACCATACAGATCGATTGCTTCCTTTGAGTAGTCTTTTGACTCGGTAATTACTATTTTCATAAAATTAGTGACGCGTAATGAGTAAAGCGTAATGAGGGAAAGCCTACGGCTTTTTGTCGGCTTCGCCGACCGCTTTACTCATTACGCTTTACTCTTTACTTGCTGTTGATCAGCACCTTTCTTAGATCTCCGCTCGCTTAACAGAAATTCGGCAAACTTGAAATCCAACGTTTCGTTAATGTCGATTGAGCGGTCTGCTGGCATGATGTATGGACGAGAGTCATCGCCAAACAATTCACCGCGCAGCATTACTTCTGCTTTCGTGAGATACACCGCGCAATTTCGTTTGTAAATTGGTTCGCTGTCGTGTCGATCTGCAGTTGTTGCGCCTTCATCCGCTGCCATGGGTAGAATTTTATCGTTCACAATTCTCTTGAACTTTCGTGGCGACATGTCAGAAATTTCATACATGCTCATCACTGAATCCGCATTCGTATCTACTGCTTTGCGTATGCATTCATCAATGTCTTCAACGCTTCGAAGCGGCGAAGTGGGTTGTAGGATGAGACAATAATCATATGGTCCACTTTCTTCATTTGCCCATTGCAGCGCATGAGCTGCTACATCGATTCCGCGGGCTGAATCTGTAGATAATTCTTCTGGTCGTACAAACGGCATATCCGCGCCACACGCAGTTGCAATTCTCCCAATCTCCTCATCATCTGTAGAAACAACAAAACGATCGAGCAGTGCAGATTTTTTTGCTGCTTCGATCGTCCATTGTATGAGTGGCTTTCCAGCACACTCTTTGATGTTTTTTCGAGGTATTCCTTTTGATCCTCCTCTGGCTGGAATCACCGCGAAAAATCGCTTATTTTTGTACATGAAATACGTATCAAGTATTAAGAATAAAGTATCAAGTATTTCGGTTATGCTACTTTTTTTGCGGCCTTTTGTCAAGGTTGCTGTGAGGATACCTGAATGCATTCGGAAACTGTCATCCCGAGCGTTTTAGTCGAGGGATCCCTCCCCCGCATCCGCGAGGGCAGGCTCCAGAGAAAAATATTTTTTAGAATAAGCGCTTGGGATGACACTTAAGAAGGTTGCGATACCTCTCGTTAGATGAGATTGATCAGATCGATTTTTTCGCCTTTTTCCTGCGTTTTTCTGCATGAAAATGCCTGAATGGCGAACATTGAAACCCATGCATTTGTGTGAGATAACTTGTTTCCATCATTATCAAAACCGTATATGAAGCCCTCTGTTTGGTATGAGGATAATTGCTTTTCTAGTTTTTGAAGCTTTTCTTCTGATTGATTTAAGACAGCTCCCATCCGCAGTGTTTGTGCGAGTACGTCTACCCTTTCATTATCGTTTGGAGTGTTATTGTGCACACTCCTTGATACTCCACCTTTGGATCGCTGCAAGGTGAAACTCCATTCTATTGCTCGATTACAAGCCTCTTTGTATTTTTGATTATTTTCTTGCTGCGCAACATACATCAATCCCTCAATTGTGTATGTGTGTGGATGAAGCTCTGTGTTTGTTGTTTCGCGGAATGAAACGAATCGTCCGTCTTCATGTTGGAGTGTAAGTGCGTATTCACACAGCTTCAGCGCTGCTTCTATGCAGCTTTTGTTTTCTGCAACTTTCCCCAATGCATATAATCCGATAGCACATTTTGCATGATAAGCCCCGCTTTGTGACGACCATTTTTCTGGTCTGTCTACCCATTCATCTTTATGAGCTTCCCAATATGCGTAGATTGATCCATCTTCTTTTTGTGCTTTTAGCAGAAAGTCTGCATTCTTTTTTGCCGTCTCTAAAAGTGTTTCGTCTTTTGTTAGATTGTATGCTGACATCAATCCATTCAATACCATTCCGGTATCGAATGTATAGAGTGTTTCATTTTTGAAATCGAAGTGTTCGTTGTATGCAGAGCTTCCGGGATAGTAATCTCGTGTTCTCACTCCTCCACTTTCATGCAATGCAACATCCCGCAGCCACACATGCGCATCTGTAATTTTTTGTCTGATCAATTCATTATCACCAAATTCTGCTGCGATGTGCGCGAGAGTTGATAATCCATATCCTGTGATTTCTGAATACATGTATGGATAGGTGTTGTTTGTGATGTCATGCCACGCATTAAATGCACCGTGTAATTTTTTATTTTCGCTTTGGTTTTGGATTCCGGAATGTAGAATCCAATCTTTCACCAAAGAAACACTCTTTGTTCTATCTGCTACTTTCGTAGTGACTCCTTCTAAGGTCATATCTGTTTAGTTTGTAGTGAGTAGTAAAAAGCAACTCTATTGAGTTGCTCGTATTTTATTTCATTCTTTTGTAGTTTTCAAGTGGGATTGTTACTGTTTTAGCACAGCTGCTGTCAGCACATCTATGATGGATGCTTGCGCCCATTTGAATTTCAGGATGTTTCCCCAACTTCTTTCCACAAAAGCATGCGAAGCCGACAATCTTTGCAGGCACACCTCTCACAATAGCATGAGGCGGAACATCTCGAGTTACGAGTGCTCGCATGTCTACTTGTGCGTATTCGCCAATGGTCAGATTTGGTGCAAGTGTTGCGCCCATGCCGATACGACATCCTTTTTTGAAAGTCGTACCCGGATCCTTAGCAGTGTCGCGAATTACGTTTGCGATAGGGGTTGGGTCGTTTGCATTTGCAACTTGTGGTCCGATGAACACATTGTCTTCCACCGTAAGCGGCCGGTACAATAATGCATAATTGTGAATCATAACATTATTTCCAACTCTTACTCCGCGATCAATGTATGCTCCTTTTCCAACTACGCAATTAGCACCCAGTCGAGCGCCTGCGCCGAGCTGTGCTTGCGCCCAAATTTTAGTACCATCACCAATCTCGACACCTTCGCCGATTTCAGCAGTAGGATGAAGCTTTACTCTCTCCTTAATCATACGACTACCTTTTCCTTTTATGAGGGCTCTTTCCATATAAGTCTTCGGCTAAAAAATTCAATTTTCGGTTATAATCGACTCAACTTTCTTCGACTAAGCTACGGCTTATATCTCATCAAGTGTTCATCGATTATACCCCGAAACTTGAAAGTTTTATCACAAAGATTATACGGCAACAACCCTCTGTGCTGCTCTCACGTGTTCTACGTTTCGACGAATTCCTTCATCAATACTTACTTGTGCCTCCCATCCAAACAGTTCTTTTGCAAGTCCTGGGTTGCTGCGCATTTTTTGAACTTCTGCCATACGAGCTTCTCCGTGGATAATTCCGATTCCTGTTCCGGTATGTTTTTGAATTGCCACTGCGATTTCATTTACTGTTGTGTCAGTACCAGTTCCAAAATTCACAGCTCTTCCAACTGCATCTGGATGTTCTCCCATGATAAGGAATCCCCGGACCGTGTCATCAACATAGGTAAAGTCGCGAGTTTGTGTTCCATCTCCATGAACTGTCAGATCTTTTCCATCAAACGCTAGTTTAATGAAGTACGGGATTACATCATATGTATGTCGGGGGCCATACGTATTGAACGGTCTCACAATTGCAACTGGTGTACCGAACTGTGTGTGATGTGCGAACGCTACTCTATCTGCGGCACATTTTGAGGCTCCATAGATTGATGTTGGCCGCATTTCCGTAAGCTCATCAATTGACCCAGCACAATGCCCATATACCTCTGAACTTGATGTGCAGACTATGCGTTGTGCACCACATGCACGAGCTCCTTCAAGCACATGCAACGTCCCCGTAGCATTTGTCTGCCAAACCTCAAGAGGCTGCTCGAAAGACTTTGGAACGTATGCGTCAGCTGCTAAATGAAAAACGATTTCTGGTGCGCTGTTTTTAATGAGCGAAATCGTATCGGGATTTCCTACATCACCACCTATCACCTTATTGAGCTTACCTTCTGCGTGTGACAGATTTTTTAACTGATTAATGTTGGTGCCTGTTACAGAATTTCCGCGCACAAACACAGAAACTTCAGCTCCCTGCGCTAATAATGCGTCCACGAGATGTGACCCCATGAAGCCGTCTGCGCCAGTGACTAAAACCCTTTTTCCTTTGTAGTAATCGTTTTGCATATTTTCTCCTGTGTGCTTCGCACAGTGTAGTTAATATTATTGATTTGTCAACTCTGCAACCTTTTCAGGTTGAGTTTGCATTTCTTTTTCTAATATCTCCAAAATATGTTCTGCTGCTTTTCCGTCTCCAAATGGATTTTTCCATTCGATATTATCTTTTGACATCATTTCTTTTACTTTTGCTCGGATCATATCGGGGTGTGTTCCAGCTAATGTATTTATTCCTAATCGAACTGTTTCTGGACGTTCTGTGTTTAGGCGCATCGTTACACACGGAACTTTTAAAATACAGGCTTCTTCTTGTAAGCCTCCTGAGTCTGTCATGATGAGTCGTGCGTGTGTTTCAAGTTGTAGAAAATCTAGAAATGAAACTGGTTCGATGATTTTCATGTGCTGCGGCATATTAAGTCCAAAACGGTCGATCATTTTCTTTGTGCGAGGATGCATTGAATATACGAAGGTTAATTCTGGATATGATGCAGCTGTTGATTCGATCCCGCGAATCATGTCCTTGAGGTTTGTTCGTTTATCTACGTTTTCACTTCTATGAGCTGTGATCAGAACGTATTTACCTTTAACAAGGTCTAATTTCTCTAGAATCTTCGATTTTTTTTCTGCTAAATCTTTAGCGTATAAAACTGCATCAACAATCGTGTTTCCTGTTTCAAAAATTCGATCACTTGTGTATCCTTCTTCTACTAAATTTTTTGTTGCTTCTTTTGTTGGTGCAAATAGAAAGTCTGATAAATGATCTGTGGTTACTCGATTAGTTTCTTCAATCATCGATGGATCGTGACTTCGTAGTCCCGCTTCATGATGTGCAACTTTTATTCCCAGACGTTTTGCAGCGAGCGTTCCAGACAATACTGAAATTGTATCACCTTGAACAATCACCACATCTGGCTTTTCTTGTTTGAATACCTCGAGCATGTGACGTGTCATCAACCCAACTTGTTTGCGATGTGGTTGATTCCCCACTCCTAAATTGTAATCCGGCTGTGGCAGCTCCAAATCCTTGAAAAATACTGAATCCATGTTTTCAGAGTAATGCTGCCCAGTATGCAAAATGAAAAAATCCACATTCATTTTTTTGCATGCGTTTACAATTGGTGCCATTTTGATTATTTCTGGTCTTGTTCCCAAGACAATTGCTAGTTTCATATAGATTCGTAATGCGTAATGAGTAAAGCGTAAAGCGATCGCGCAAGGCGATAGCCCGCATTACTCATTACTCATTACGACAGCTGTTGAATAATAAAGTCGCCAAGTCTCTTTCCAGCCTCTCCTGTGTAAGGCGCAAGCCAGTTTGCGAATTTTTTTCGTTCTGTTTTTTCGTATTCTGGATTTTCAAGATATCGATTTACGAGCGCTTTCAATTCATTTCGTGAATGCGCAAATTTGATTGCTCCAGAGTTTGCCATTCTAGAATAGTGACTGGATTGGTAGAATGTTCCCATGAATGGTCCACCTTTTGGTTCTTGTCTTGCCTGATAATCGATATTGATTATTGGTGTATCGAGTATAGCTGCTTCTAGTGACAATGTCGAGGCGTATGTGATGAGCATATCTGAATGCTTGAGTTGGTTTGCGAGGTTTGTCATTTCCTCCCATGAAGGGTCCCATTTGTCGGTAAACATTTTTGAGACACGGAAGTAATTGTCGTAATATGTGAGCGGTCTACCCTCAACTACGTCATATACATTTTTTTTGTCAAAGTTAATATCTGAAAAGTGCGGTCTCACAATCACCTGAACTGGATGCACAAATTCATCCTTGTTTGCCATATCGATCAGCTCCTGTGCAATCATGTATCCATACGGCGCCCATGCTCCTTCAGAACCAAAGAATATGACTTTTCGATCTGGCGTGAAATTTCTTTTTTCTAGAAATGTTTCGTAGTCGTCGAATGTTTCTGAATTATCATACAAATCAAACTGCGGGAATCCTGCAACAAAAATAGTTTTCTCATCTATCGCATGATCTTTTATTGCAATTTCTTTCATTGCCTCATTTTGTACTACCAACTTGTCTGGCACAACTTGCAATAACATTCGATCCAAATTATCCCAGCTTCGTGTGATACCAATCGGTTTCACATTGAATCGTTTTGCAGATTTCAAAATAGCTGCATCTCGTTTTGTTTTAAGACTTGTCGCAATTACCAAATCTGGTTTATGTTCTTTGAAATGCTCATCATATATTTTGTCTGGCCATGTCGCGATCTCCAGCCATCTCCAGACTGGAATAAAGAATTTCATTGATGAGAGTAATTTGAAGAATCCATGTGCAACAATAAAAAACGGCCACGACATATTCTTCTTTGATGGACGGCCACCATAATGCAATAGATATTGCGCAGTTTTTGAATACACCATCTTTTGCATTGATCGCGCGAATCTACGACGCAATGGACCATACTGCACATCCTCACATTCTATTGTTGTGATGCGCGGATGATTTGCCTCTTTGTGAAAGTGATCAGGAATGTTAGATGGAACAAAGAGGATGAGTTGTACATCCTCTTGCTCGAGTATTGTTTTTTTTACTTCAGTTTGAAGCATGTTGCGCGCGACGAATCCGCGCGATAACATCATGAAGATTTTTTTCATAACTTCGTTCCACGTCATCCCGACAATAGGAGGGATCCCGTATTAGTATTGATCCTCCTATACCATCGCAGCCATTCTATATTATTCCCACCAAACCTTTTTCGTTTTATAGTAACGCTTTTGAGCACTGCGTTCTCAAAAGCAGCTCTTCTATTTACTCCGTTGTCATTCGTTGCTTCACTTCACGTTCAACAAGATCTACGTAACTCTTCTTCGTCTCATCTGAAGCTTCAAAATAAATCTTTGGTCGCATTAGTGGGATTGTTGCGAGAATGTCTGCGATTCGTTTTCCTGATTTTCCATCACCAAATAGCGGGTCTTTTGGATATGATTTCTTTTCAATTGATTGTTTGATTGCCTCGATTATCTTTTCTTTATTTGGTTCTACATTGATTACATTGTGAGTTTGCTCGCGCCCCTCTTGTCTGTTTCCGATGTTTACACATGGAACTCCTAAAAATCCTGCTTCCATAATTCCTGATGATGAGTTTCCGATCACAGCAGATGAGCGTGCCATGAGAGTTAGGTAATCTTCAATAGCTAGGTTTCTGATGAAGTGAAGGTTTTCCATGTTTCCCTGATCGAATCTCACACGCATTGCTTTTGCAATTTCATCTGACCCTGCGTCATTGTTTGGCCAGAGCATGATTGTTGGAATTTCTAACTCATCAACTGCGCTTAAGAGTGCTTCTGCATTTGTGCGGTTTTTTCCGTAATCAGTTGTAACGGGATGGAAAATTGAGAGTAAGAATGGTTCATCAATATTTACACCACCACCTTTTCCTCCATACTTCTCCCAGAATTGTTGATTCGTGACATTTGATTGTGATTCATGAATAACATCTAGTGACGGATTTCCTGTGACGTATACTCGTGATGGATCCTCTCCCATCATAACGACGCGTTCTGCTGCTTTTGTGTGAGCTGCAAAATGAATATCTGAAAGTTTTGTTACTGCATGCCTGACATAGTCATCGATAGTTCCTGTGCATTCTCCACCCAACTGATGTGCTACTGGAATGTTCATATATGATGCTGATGCTGCAATAGCCAATGTTTCATATCGATCTGCATTCACCATTACAATATCTGGTTTTAATCTGTCATATGCTGCAGGGAATTCTATCATTCCCATTCCAACTGACTTTGCCATCGTCATGGGTGTCTCACCGGCAACGTGCATGAAGATTTTCTCGTCAACTTTAAAGCCGTCACGCTCAACCACATCTATCGCATTTCCATAATTGTAAATCAACATTGCTGAACCACAAATAACCTGGAGTTCCAAGTCTGGATGATTTTTTATGGCTGTCATCACTGATTTTAATCGACCGTAATTTGCGCGGTTGATTAGGGTGACACAGATTTTTCGTTTTTTATTCTCGTGATTCATAAAAGTTTGAGTAGCTCGCTTAGAGAATCGATAGTTTGTATATTTGGAAATTTTTCTAAGAATGCGTCTGCTGAATTTGTTCCTGTTCGAGCGATGAAGTTGATGTTTAGTGCGTGGGCTTTTTTTCCGTCTGCGAAAGAATCTCCGATAAACCATAAGTCTGATTCAGATACATTATACTTTTCTTTTATGTGTTCGACGTGATCTCGGCCTTTTGCAAATCCTTCTTTGTAACCGAGCGCATCATCTACTTTCAGTGCATGTTTTTGCGAATATGCTGTAATATTTTCTTGAGTGTTGTTGCTTGAGATGATTGCAGTGATTCCTTTTTCTTTGAGCTTCGTCAATACCTCATCACAATCCTCATCAGGATTAGCTGCCCACATAATCTCGAGTTTTTCATTTTCAAATCTTTCAGCTGCTCCAGTATTCTTTTCATCTTGAGGATAGATTACTTCCAGTTGCTGACAAAATGGTAATCCTGATGTATGCATATATGCATCACGTGCCTCATCTGTCGGGGCTCCATGAGCCTCATGCATTATTTGCGCAGCTAGATCTGCGTATCCATGCATAGTATCTACAAGTGTTCCGTCAAAATCAAATAGGATGATTTTGGGCAGATTTGTCGTCTCATTTTTTTGCATCTTTTTTTGTATCTTTTCTACATTTCGATCAAATTTCACCGCCCATAATACTATAAAGAGAACTGCATAAGCATATAAAAATATATCGATTCTGTCAACGAGAATAGCAATTAGCAATAGTGGCATCATTCCACACACCGTTGAGAAATTTCTATAGAGTCGATACGTGAGTGTGGTTGGCGTTTGTACGTTTTGCTTCCAGCCATATGTTGCGCCTTGAATTTCATCGATATGACGCGCTGCAGCCATGTATCGAAATTCCAGTAATCGAAACATGAGTTTTCCAATTGTTGCAAATGCTGCGGCTACTAATGGTAAGGCAGAGCCTGTAGCAATCATCGCTCCATATCCCATGGGAACCAGCATGAATCCGTATTGTGTGTCGTGTGATGTTGGCTCTACATATACTCCTCCGAGATCGTACTTTGAAGTTTGACCTTGATGACGTCTGTAGCGAGCAAGTTCTCCATCTGATGCATCCAGAATGTAAGCCAGTACAACCATTGCAAATCCGATAAGATTGAACTTCATTGTACCGAACACAAAAAGTGTACAACCCGCGATGAAAACCGCAGACCCCAAAATAGTGATTTGGTTAGGAGTGACTTTAGTGTTGATGAAAAGTCGAGTTAGGTATATCGAAAAGAATCTGTTGGTTTGGCCCCAGATGGTTTGTGATGCTGCCGATGGTGAGCTTGAGCTTGTTTGGCAGATTTTTCGGAGTTGTGAAATTTTCATAGAAAATTTAGTAGCGCGTAATGAGTAATTAGTAATGAGGTAAAGCCTGTGGCTTTTTGTCGGCTTCGCCGACCGCTTTACTCATTACTAATTACTCATTACTTTCTGTTCTTGTTTTTCACTCTTAGTTATTAATACAGAATCATGGTGTGTGTGAGATTTAGGTTCTTCGCCAATAAACGCAAGAACAGAAGCTGCGATTCTTTCTGCGGATTTTCCGTCGTTTTTGTATCCAAATTTTTCAATCAAGTTTTTTCTTTGCTGTTGTCTGATAGATGGTGTTTTGAGATATCGTTTTGTGTATTCTTTCAGCTCTTCCATTGAATGTGCCAAACTTACAGCTCCAGTTTCAAGCACATGAGAGTAATGTTCTGATGTGTACCAGCGTCTCACAGATTCGTTAAATGGTTTTGGATCTGGCGTGTCAAAATATATATTGATGACTGGCGTGTCAGTTGCAGCTGCGTCTATTGAAAGTGTTGAGCCTGTTGTTATCATTAGATCCGCATGAACCATCAGATTTGCGAAATGTGAAATTTGTTTCATTGAATAATCCCAATTGTCACGAAACCCATCAATTCGATTCCAAGAATTATCAACTTTTACATTTTCTTGTGCTTCGATGTTTTTGAATTTTTTGGGATCTTCCGGATACATGAAGTGAGGCCGTATGAACAATTGCGAATTTTCAATCCCACCATTTTTTACCCAAGCGGCAATCTGACTGGCGATGTCTTTATCTTGTGGTGTGATGCGGCCTTCAGATCCAAATACAATAATTTTTTTGTTTGGATCAAATCCCCATTTTGTGCAAAATTCTTCGCGTGTATCAATCAGATCGATATTTCGATATGTGTCGAATTGTGGAATTCCGCACACCTCAATATCTTTTTCGTCTATTGCCGAATATTTTACCACCTCATCTCTTGAATATTCTCCCCACACAATTATCTTATTCGGTTTTACTCGAAGATTTATTTTTGATGGATTGTCCCATGTTTTTGGCATTGCGATTATTGGCACACCATGAGCTTCCGCTTGTTTCATGATTTCAACTTCTTGATCTTCAATCATGCTTGTCGAAAAAAGAACGTCTGGTTTGTGTTTTGAAAAAATTTCTTCGTAGTGTCGTGCGGGTGCTATTACTTTATCTAATTTTCTAGCAAATCTTTTGAGAGATTTTGATTTTGAAAATGGCGCAATAAAAATTTTTCGCATCCAGTACTTGAACATGCTCCCCTCTTTAGGATCGTAAATTCCGAACTTATCACGGAACATCGTGCTCTTATTGTAAATTAGTCCCTTGTGAATCCCTACCAAAACTCGATCTGCCCATCGCCACGGCAGCTCAACCATTTTTTCAAGATGTATATTTGGAGCATCACAGAGTTTCTGAAAAGTCCCATCCTCTGATGCAGGTGCAATAATAACCAGTTTGTTTCCAGACTCTTTGAGCGCACTAAATACCTCACTTTGCAAGAGATTTCGTGCGGTTCCACCCCTAGAAATGGTCATGAATATAGTCTTCATAGTGGACGGAATCTTACCGCATATCTCCTATTTTCGCAAGGGTTTTTTGATAGACCGGCACAATACTCCGTGCACACGCGTGATGTGCTCTTTTTTCCTCAGATGTGCTCAAAACTCCTCGGCAATAGATCCATATTTCCTCGTCGTTTTTCACACAACTGAGAAAAAAATATCTACATTACACCCGCACAGGAGTATCGTACCGGTCTCATTTAAGTTTCTGCTTGATGATATGACCGAACTGTTTCATTCGGTTTAGAATCATCCTATCGATATGATCGAAAGTGAAAAATGACTGAATTGTTGTTGTTTTGATTCCATAGCGGGTTCGTAGTCTCCATTCTCGAATAAGTTCTATTATTGCAGTTGTGATGATAATTTCGAGAACTGCCCCAATCACTCCGAATTTCATAATCAGTGGAGGTGCTAGGAGTACTAGCATAATCAATTTGAATATGCTCAAACCGGACATGAACTTTTGATCACGTAGTGCAGTGAGCGTCGGTGATTGCGTAATTGAAAATGTGTTGAGTAACAACCGAATAGAAAGTATCTGAAAGACAAGAATAGAGGCTGTGTATTTTGGAAAGAATACATGTATCAATTCTGGACCTATAGTAATTGCAGCTATCATAATTACCCCGTACATCAACATGGAATATTTGGTAATTTTTTTCAGCACCTGATTGAGACGTTCTTTATTTGTAGACCATTGTGATATGAATGGCACCATGACAGTTTTAATTGGAGTGAGTGATGCGATCGCAGAGAACATGCTTTGTGCGACCGAGAAAATAGCAACTGCTTCTGTAGAGAGTAAATATTTGATGATATATACTCCGGCTGCACCTGTGAAACTTCCTAGCATTGAAAGTGCGGATTGCCATTTTCCATGAGCTTTCATGGCGATTCTAAAAAGTGGTTGTTGTAGTTTTGGAACTTTGAGATATGTCTTTGCTATTGCAAGAAGTTGTGGTGTTGCTCCTACAATAGTCACCGCAGAAGATGCGACATATGACGCTAGCGCAACCATCACATTAATTCCTCCTACTGCAAATGCTACAGCCACGAATATAAGTCGGGCGATTGGCTCGATTGAATTCCAGAATGCAAGGGTTTTGAATCTTTTGTGGATGTGTAGAATTGTGTTGTATGAGGTTCTAAAATACTGAAGAACTACATAGAGTAATAGGATGAGTGAAGCGTCTGTAATGAGTGTTCCGTATTTTGTCGCGAGAAAATCACGGAAGAAATAACCACTTATAATTAGCGCGACAAGCAGAACTGCTTTTACTGATAGATACCCCACGAGCATTCTTTTTGCGTGTGATCTTTTTCCGTCTGCGAGATAGCGTGATGTGTCGGCTAGAATCATATCATCCAACCCGAGAGACATGATTGCCAAAACTGGCCCGGTTATTGCAAGAGCCAACATCACCAAACCATATTCGTATAATGACAACGCAGTCGTCAGTAGAACGACTGTTGTAAATGAGCTTAATCGTCCCACCACATTTGAAACTGCTATTGCTCCGATTCCTCGGATTATTTGTAGTAAGGTCGGATTCATGCAGCTTTCTTAAAGTTCTTTATGTTGTATGCGATCTCCCACATTGTTCTGTAGAGCCCATAGCACACTGTTATGGGTGTACCCAATTTTTTTGCAGATAGGATGTTTTGCTTGTCTTGAGCATCTTCTGCTTTTTGTACAATAATTTGTAATCTTGTTTTTTTGTTTTCATTTTTCCAAATTGCTTTGAGGCCTGCGTAGTGCAATGTCCAAAACATAGAAGATGGTGAGAAACTAATTGGATGAAGTAAATCGAAAAAATGTGCTTTTGGTTTTTTGTAGTCATTTGCGTCTGGTACTTCGATATATAATACTCCATTTGTTTTGAGATAGCTTCGCGCTTCTGTGAGCATTGTTACGGGATGCGGAAAGTGTTCGAGTACATGATGCATGACAATTGCATCGTATTTTTTTTCAGAATGCGTTTTTGTAAATGTTTCCCAATCCATGTTGTGAACTTCAAGATTGTATTTGTTTGATGCATGCCCTGCTTGTTCTTGTGAGGGTTCAATCATTTCTACATGTGCTTCAAAATAATCTCGCAGATGTGCCGATGCCATTCCCAATCCTCCGCCGATCACCAAAATGCGATCCCCTTTCTTAATGTGCGGTTCCAACGCGAGCGCGATTGATCCTGTTTTTTTGCTTGTATCTTTGTTCATCACAATACCCTCACCCTCTCTTGTTGATTCTCCTCGATCTGAAACGTAGAGCGTTTTATAGAATTCCGCATATCCATTTTCTGTTGGTCGTGGATTTAAAAATACACATGAACATCGTGTGCAAATCACATTTGTCATTGCGTATGGTTCGCCAGCTTTTTCGACAATACCTTTGTCTGCGATTTTGCTGAATGTTGTATGCGCGCAGATTGGACACTGTTTTACTGACTCCATTTCTATTGTTTCTGGAATGGTTTTCATAAAAGCTAATCCTTACACAATTTATACTTCATGGCAATAGTTGCACCGTAGGCCGCAAACAAGGTTATAAATGGTGTGATTGGAATTCGTAATCGCGGAGTATCTTTATTCATTGATGATATAAAAGCGAAGAATAACATCATGATGATTATTGTTGCTATGATACCTCGCGAAGCTTTGTCTTTGTGAGTGGCAAGATATTTCCAGAATCCAAATGCCATCAGCAAGAACATAATTGCCCACCAGATTCGCCCGCCGAAATATAGGAATGGATAGAAGATTTGTTGTGGTGGATTTAGTTGGTGGAATAGTATGCTATAGGATCTTGATGCAGAACTTTCTATGAAAAATACTCCCATCTTTTGTGCGATAACACGTCCGAATAAAAGATAATCTTGAGAGATGATTTCGCGTGCGTGCGTGGTTAGATAATCTTGATATTGAAATTCGAAAATTCCGAATCTCACAAATGATTCTTCTGGTGTGAGATGTGGTAGTCCCGTGTAATTGAGATCTCCCACTGCCTGTGTCACGAGCCCTGCATACCTTTCTTCTCCTGGTTCATAATATTCCAGGAAGCGTGGTGCTGCTGTTAAATATGCATTTGCACCAGCAGTTGAGATTGGATTGATTGTTTTGAAGTGATAATAATTTCGGGCGGACCATGGCATGATGACAGCGATTACGAGAATCACATAGAGCGCAGCATGTTTGATAGCAAACTTCTTTTTCCAAAAAACAAATAGGATGAGTAATACAAAAAGTGGAATGACTGGGATCAGAAATGGTCGTGTCATAATAGCGAGTCCTGCAGCAATCGCGCTTCCGATGATTAGTTTTCTGTCTTGTTTTGTTTTGAGATATATTATCAGCCAGTAGATACTTAGAGCGAAAAATAGCATGAAAAGTGTTTCTGACATGAGTTGTGATGCGTTGGTCAATCGGCGAGCTTCGAGCATAAATAATACTGTGCCGATTAATGCTACTCTTTCTGAAACAAGTGTTGCACCAATGCGATAGATAATCACTAGTACATACGCAGCGATTATATTTTGAATTGCGATGACAAAAAATAGTGAGTGTGTGAGTCCGTATAATCCTGCGACAAATAATGGATACAGTGGCGTTCGGATGGTTTGCGGGTCGAGATCTGGATGCATGTAAAATCCTCCTGTCTCGAGGAGGTTTCGTCCTAAATCAAAATAGAGTTCTGCATCTGATGTCCACAAAAAACCACCAGAAGCGGTTTTCATTGTGAGATAGAGAATAATAGACTGGACGGCTAGCGCAAAAAAGAATATACTTGTCTCACGTTTTGATCGAAATAAGTTTCGTAACAAGTTCATATGTACGATAGACGGTATTCACAAGAGGTGCTTCGTGATCGCGAAAATGACATTATCATGAATTATGACGCGGTAGACGCCGCGCTTTTTGATTTATTGGAATTGCGTAGTGATCATCATTTGCTTGAGGTTGGATGTGATGTTGGGTATACGCAGCGGAAGTTTGAGCTTGCGGTTGAGAGATGTGTAGGAATTGATATTAATGAGTTTGCGATTTCACAGAATACTGGCAACGAGGCAATAGTGATGGACGGCACAGCAATGACATTTCCTGATTCGTCATTTGATCGGGCATACTCATCTCATACGATTGAACATATCCCAGAACTTCTCAAACACTTTGAGGAGATTGCTCGTGTTTTAAAACCTGGTGGGAAATATGTTGCTGTCTATCCATGGGAATTATTCCGTGGGATGGCTGCAACGCGCGCAGCGATTACATTATATGGAAATCCGATGCGCTCGCGTGACATGCATGTCAACAAACTTAACCCTAAAAAACTTGATACCATAACAAAAGATCTGCCGATAACGCAGACCTATTCTACCTTAAAATTCATGAACACACCACAATGGTTGAGTGTGTGGGAGAGAAATTAAATACGCTTTTTGATATTTGCGAATCTAATACGTAGTGCGAATTTTACGTATCGCATTCTTTTGAGAGTGTTTATTTTTGAAACTCCTTGTGTGCGCGCTTTCCACCAGGTTGGTATTTCAATGTATTTGTATCCGAGCTTGAGTGGCTTGAGTGTTGTTTCCATGGCGATCTCATGCCATTCTCCCCACCAATCAACTTCATTGATGAGTCTTGTATTGAATAGTTTGAAACCGTATGTGAGATCGCGTGCGGGTGTTAGAAATACTAATCTGAAAATTGTTTGGAATCCTCTATTTAAAATATACGTCATGGTGTCGTATCCTTTTACTCCTCCTCCTGGCATCCATCTCGTAGGTAAAACTAAATCATATCCTTGTTCTGCGGCAGCTACCATTTTAGGGACTGTGTCTAAATCCATTTCGTCATCTGCATCAATGACTAGCATGTGTGTTCCTGTGACATGTGGAAATACTTGTTTATATGCATGTCCCAACCCCGGGCATACTTTTTGAATCATCACTTGTATTTCTGGATGTTCCGACGCCAATCTTTGGCACATATTAAAACACGCAGCAGATGACTGCGGCGCGACGATGAAAAATATTTCATGTATGTAATCTCCGATTCGTTCGTAGAGTCCGTCGACTACCACTTTGAGAGAATCTACCTCGGACCATATTGGAATCATGATTGAAACTTTTGGCTGCATAACCTTTTTGACCCACGAATAGTACAAATCTTTTACAAATCTACAAATGCTCGTTTAGCAACCACTCGACCAACACGTCATTGCGAGCGCTTTAGCGTGGCAATCTCAATCTGGCTTCAGATTGCCACGCTAAAGCGCTCGCAATGACAGCCTATTTACAGAGCTACTAGTCAAGGATTTGTAGATTTGTAGTTGATTTGTAATATTCGCGGGCTATTTCTTTTTAGCGTCTGCGACCTCCTTATTCGCCTTATACCAATTCGCAGTGTTTCCTAATCCTTGTTTCAGTGTAAATTCCGGCTGCCAATTCAAATGTTCTTTCATTCTTGAAACATCCAGAACTTTTTTCATTTGTCCGTCTGGTTTTTCTGTGAGCCATTTTAGTCGTCCGCGGAATCCTGTGACTTCTGCAATTGTTTCAGCAAGCTCCTTAATTGAGTTTCCTTGTCCTGTTGTAATGTTGATTGGTTCGTGAGAATCATATAACGCTGTCGCACGAATCACACCTTGCGCTGCATCTTTCACATACAAAAAGTTTCGTGTTGGTTTTCCTGATCCCCAAACTTCTACTTCATCTTTATTTTCTATTACTGCTTCAGTGAACCTTCGAATAAGTGCGCCAACAACATGTGATGATTCTGGATTGAAGTTGTCCCCTTCTCCGTACATGTTTGTGAGAATGAGGAAGTTTGCATTTAATCCGTATTGTTTGTTGTATGCCCATGCTTGCACCGAAAGGAATCGTTTTACCATTCCGTAATCAATTGCTGATGCATGTGGTTTTCCAGAAAATAAATCATCTTCTGATAATACTTCTTTTCCGAGATATCCGGGATATGCGCAATCTGATCCGATGATCACAACTTTTTCTACATCGCACAGATGTGATGCATGCATAACATTCATTCCCATCATCGTGTTTTCGTAAAACATTTTTGCAGGGTATGCTTCGTGAATTGGAGGGCCTCCGTACCATGCTGCTGCATGAATAATCACATGGGGTTTAGATTGTCGTACACATGCCAACGCATCTTCCTGACTTGTTAAATCGTAATTCTTTTTTCGAGGTACAATAATTTCACAATCAAACCCTGCGAGTTGTTTGATAATCTCACTGCCCAAAAATCCGGCACCGCCGGTGATCATGACTCGCTTTCCTAAGTAATAGTTTTTTAAATTCATATTTTTATTCCCACGAATATTACAAATCTACTACAAATCTACAAATTTCCGCCTAACTACTTAGTGCGTCATTCTGGAGTCCCTATCACTTTACTCCAGTGCAGGCTCCGTCGATAGAATCCAGTTTGTGGAATCAGATTGCTTAGCTAAAACGCTCGCAATGACAGTTGGTCGGGCTGTTGCTAATCGAGGATTTGTAGATTTGTAAATGATTTGTACCATTCGTGGGCTATATATTTGAGTATGGATTAGGGATAGTGACGATTTCTAGCGCGTCCATCAACTCACGTAATCCTGTGTCCATTGAAATTTTTGTTTCAAATCCTGTTGCACGAATTTTCTGATAGTTTACTTCGTAGTCTCGTTGATCTTGATCTTTCGCAAACTCCGCAAAGTGAAGATAAAATGGCACGCGTGCTCGAATTTTGTTCACAATGTCTTCTTTTGTGTAGTTCATTGTTTCGTGTCCCACATTGTATGTTTGTCCCTTCATTTCTTCATACTTTTCCAGACCATGCACAAACACACGCGCAATATCTCTCACATGAATGAATGTACGTCGGAAATGCTTTTCATACACGATTAGGTGTTTCGTATGAATTGCTTGATATACAAAATCATTAATCATCAAATCCATTCGTAAGCGACCGGCCAATCCAAACGCAGTTGCGAAGCGATAGATGATTGGTGTGCAGTGTTCTTTCAAAATGTTTTCAGCATCGAGTTTATTTTTTCCGTAGATCGTGAGTGGATTCGCCACAGTCTCTTCCGTACATGTTTCTCCAATCGCTCCGTATACAGAACCTGTTGAAGCGAATTGAATTGTTTGATGAGGCTGCACTGCACGTGCAATATTTTCTGTTCCGATCACATTTACTTCTTGGGCTAAACGTTCATCTTTGCGACATGCCGGATATCCCACAATCGCTGCTAGGTGGATGATGTGGTCTGCCTGACCAACGAGTTTATCTACCAAAACGCGATCTCGTATATCCCCTTTCACAAACTGAAAATGATTGCTGTAGAAATTTTGTAAAATGCAGCGACCATTATTGTATGATAGGTTATCAAGAACAGTCACTTCGAATCCCTTACTCAAAAGTTCCGGGACCAATACTGATCCCACATATCCTGCTCCTCCTGTTACTAAAACTCGTTTTCGTTCCATACTATAATTCTAGAAATGATTGATTGATTTTATAAATTTGAACGTCATCTTCGTCATAGACTTTTTTAAGAAATTCGTAGTCCAGGTCTTTCATGACAAGTGCCCGTTCGTATGGTCCAACATATAGATAATCCATTCGATATGTTTTAAGCAATTCTTCACCCTCTGGAAGCGCTTGATATTCGGCAATAATCTTTTCGATCGCTTCATCTGGAATGAATAATTGTCGGCCTTCATCGAATGCGCCCAATCCCTTTTTCCAGAAGAATGTATCGAAGAGGAATATGGCAGTTGCGTTTTCTGAATCGAGAGCAAAATTGTCGATATCTGTGTGCTCTTTTTTCAGAGATGTTACCAGAGTTGTTTCAGGAATACCATAGAGCTTTGAGATGGTCAACCAGCGTCCAACTACTTCTGATAGTGGCGCGGCGGAGGTAACAGCAAGAGGTTGGATTGAGTGTGCCCCGGTAAATACAGGAATTAAGCTATTTGTTGTTGCTGATGGTGATGCGACGACACTGTTTGTTGGTGTATTATCGTTAATCCATTCTAGTGAGTTTCGGATATTTTCTGGCATGACTGATGATTCTTGAAAGTGTGTCCCTGAAATAAATTCTGCTTGGATTGCTCGTCCAATAACTGCGACTGATGCAATTACTAAAACTGTTGTTCCGGCTTTTTTAAGCCATGCTGATCTTAATCCATGTGTAATAAATAGATGCGCGATTACAAGGAATGCTGCGGCATATCCTAAATAAAATTGATGTACAGGCCAAACCGGAGGATGTGGATTGAATCCCAAAATCAATTGCATGTTCAAAATTCCGATTCCACCGAGAACTAAAGATCCAATTACTGTTGCTTCTGGAGTTCTGTTTTCTGCTTTCCCCCATTTCCAAACTCCGTAGGCTAGAATTATCATTACCAAATATTGTGGCCATGCGCTTACACGAAAACTATGTGTGAATTCTGCGCCGAGTCGTTCAACTAACTCTTGTGCATGCGGGAGAGCTTGGATTGAGAGATAATTGAAAATGTATGGCGCTGATAATGCAGTAGAAAGAAATATTGTTTTAAGATATGTTTTTGCTCGTTGTGTATCTGTTTGTAAAAAGAACCAAACCACCATTAATGCCATCCCGCCGAAAATGTACATCGCATCTGTGACATACATGTGTGTGAGCATTGCGCACGAGATTGCGGTGAACCAGAACCATTTTTTTGATGTTGGGTTTGCTGCAAGTTTTAATAATCCAAGTAATGAAAATACAAATACTGGCCAGGTTGGGAAAACTGAAAAACTGACATATCTACTCATCAAAATATCTCCTGGAGGTGAACCTAGCCAAAATGATCTTGCTAGAACTTTTAATCCTTCAATATCAATCGGCAGAATAAATAATACAATGAGTGTTGCGTTTACAAATATAAATGATGATAAGATCGCCCACCAGTGATTTTTCGTTAGATGTTTTGCGATTGCGTATGCTGCGATAAATGTTAAGACTGCTGATAGTAATGTTCCAATCAAAAATGTTAGAGATATGTTTTGTGTGATAGCTAAAATTGGATATCCGACTATTGGAGATAATATCGACCACAGACTTGGTCCTGCAACCCATTCCAAAACTCGTCCATCCGTAACATATAACCCCCCATCCAAAACCTGTCTGAAAATAGGCGCGAGATTTGAAAGCGGATCGATTTGCTCAAAAGTAAAAAAGTTGAATGGTGCGCCCTGCTGCAGCTGATACCACCACATCGTCAAATGTCTTCCTATAAAAAAGAACCCCGCGAGTGTCGCAGCTATGATTATTTGTAGGGTTTTGTTTGTTAGTGGGTTTTTCATGTTTTTCCCTCGAATAATACAAATTTTCTACAAATCTACAAATGCTCGTCTAGCAACAACCAGACCGACTGTCATCCCGGGCTTGATCCGGGATCCAGCTGCGAACTTTGGATCCCGGATCAAGCCCGGGATGACACTCCTAGTGACTTAGCGGAGATTTGTAGATTTGTATTTGATTTGTACCATTCGTGGTCTATCTATTTTTCATCCAATTTGAAATTGCCCGACCTATTTTGACTCGAGCTTTTTTCGGAATGAAGAATAATCCAATATCTCGACAGACACGAGCTGTAGCAAATTGAGCACCCTTTTTCTTGATGTAATATTTCACATCTTTTGGATGACCCATACCTTTCATTTCTTTTTGTAATAATGCTGTGTTGTCTGCGGGCTTAGTTCCAGCAATCACACCCATTCCTCCTGGATACACCGCCTTGGTTGAGAAGTATGATGGATATAGTCCTTGTGCTTCCAGTGCGTGAGCTAGCGAGCGCGGCGAGTATGTTACAACATGACCTGATTCAAAATAGACTTCTGGTCTTTTTTTCATGTTTGTTACATTTGGTACGCCGATATAGATTTTTCCATTTTCAGATAGCATTGATTTCATGAAGTGTAGTTCGCCTTGTGGGTCTGTCATGTGTTCGAGTGTGTGATGCAGAACGATCATATCGAACTTCTTTTCCGGATGTTCTGTAGCGTATTTTCTTAAGCTTCCCAAATATAGGTCTACATCATAGAACTTCTTTGCTGCTTCAATCTCGATTCGTGCTAATTCAATCCCTTCAGCCTTGTACCCTCGGTCCAGCAAAATACTTACGAGCGTTCCAATTCCACACCCAACATCTAACACCGTTCCCCCGCCTGGCATATGAGGAATGATAACTTCTGCGATGCGTTTTTTCGTTGGAATTTCTGATGCACTCAATTTGTGTTCAAAGTGATCAGCTTCTTCGTATCCTTTATTTTTCAAAAAATCTTCTACATGGAATTCTTCTACTTCTGCGATTTGTTTTCGCGGGGTAATAAAAATCAAACCACATGATTCGCAAATCACGTTGGTGAGCGGTTTATTTAAATCACCGATGGTTGCAACAACTGTTCTTTCAGTCGATGCGCATACTGGGCATTGCTCGCTATTTTCCATGTATGAATGTTACTAATTTTTTTGCGCGTGCTTCCCATGTATTCTTTTTCACATAGTCAGCAGCTGTTTGTATTTTTTGTTGTGATGGTTGTTCTAATGTTTGCGTGATGATTTGTGCTAACTGCGAAGCCTTGTCCGGTTCGCAAAACTCTACCATGGTCTCATCTACAATATCACGTATAGCTGGAAGGTCTGTCGCAACAATAGGTTTTCCAGTTGCCATGTATTCAAATAACTTGAGTGGTGATGATTCATACATTCCAATTTGGAATTTCGCTGAAGTTGGAATGACGAATAAATCAGCACAAGCCACATAGTGTAGCATGTCGGCTCGCTGTTTGAAACCTGTTAATTGTACGCGGTCTAATTGCTCTCTATCGATGAAATCCTGCATCTTTTCTACATCTTCTGGAGTCCCTCCCACCAGCACAACGCGTGTATTTTGATCGAGAAATCGTGAAGCTCGTGCTAGTGCATATACACCCTTCCATTCAAATAAATGGCCTGTGTATACCACGTGATTATATTGCGGTGATAATCCTGTTACGCGAAATGCCTCATGCTTTTGAGGGAGTTCTGCAAATACATCTACATCAACCCCATGATGCGCGATGTTCATTTCATCTTTGTTTAGATTGAAAGTATCAGCGAGCTGATTTCTTTTCCATGTATTTGTCGCAACAACATGCTTGATTCCGCCAAAGAGAATCTTATTGAGAAATGTTTTTTTAGGGGAGTCGTGAACTTCGTAACACCAATCTTTCACGAATCTTCCGATTGCGAAGGTTGAGAATGGATCACGGGAATATACGATACCTTTTTTCATCTTTCCCAATTTGAACATGAGTCCGATTGAAAACGTGAATGTGTTTACCCAGTACGCGATTTTGCGTGGCATCCATTTGATAGGAAATAGATCAATGACTGGAATTCTTTTGATTTTGAAATTTGGTTGTAAGTTGTAATACTCGAACGGATTTTTATCACTATCTGTTTTACGTTTTGGAACGTAGAGCGTGACATCATGATTATTGTTCGCAAAAGCCTGACACATGCGCATAATTTGCCATGCATGTGCGCGGTCTGATGGAAGCCTCATGTTTGCGATGTAGGATAATTTCATATTACTTCTCCAATCTGAAAAAATGTTTGGTTGGAACGTCTGCTGGAACCATGTCTGATTCGATAGTGAAGCCAGCATCTCCTAAATCCTTTCGAACTTTTTTGAGTGAATGCCCACGCTTTCCTATTTCCCAATAATGTTGTCCATCAAACTCATGAACTTTTCCTGATGGGATTTTCACAAACAAATCTTTCCATCCAATTTTTGGAATGTGGAATCCTGCTTTGAATAATGTCTTTCGTGAATCCGGAACTGAAATCATCGCACCCTTTGCGCAAACTCGATGAATTTCTCGCATTGCTTTTTTTGCGTCTTCGTATGGGAGATGCTCGATGATCTGTCCTGCAAGCACAACATCATATGTATTATCTCCTGCTGGAATGTCTGTGGCTGATCCAAGAATATCTGGATGCAATTCTTCATCAATGTCAATTGTAGTCACACGCACCCCCTGCCTCACTAAATAGTTTCTCACAAGTGCATTTCCTAAGCCAACCTCAAGCACAGTTTCAGGCTTGAAACTCATCACCAATTGAATCTGATACCAATACGACAACCACCGCGCTTTGTGGTCATATTTCATGTCATAATGGCTTTTTGGCACTTGAATCGCGTCTTGCATAATCTAGAATCTATTAAGGAAATAAAGTTGGTATCTTAGGATGCTCTTCCTCTTCAGTACTGCTTAAAGCTCGTCGGCGATGCGCATACATCGCCTTCTCGCTTATGCACAGCACTGAAGACCAATATCAACCTAATCTACCGAACGTTATTTCCTTACTAGATTCTTCAGAGTATAAGCATCTGTGGCTAAAATGTCAATCAAAAAACCCACATATATCGTAGTGGATTTTTCTTGCTAAATAAAGCGTTTACCCTGCTTTTTAAGCCATTTGTTGTCGTTTCGGGTTGGGAGTGAGAAGTAGGATTGATCGCGTTCTGGGTATTTTGGATATGGTCCACCGGCTTGCACGATGTCCAGCGCGTCCCACATCATCTTCGGGAAATCTTTGTATACTTGCGTGTAGGCTTCTTCAACCGTTTTAAAATCCTGTTTGTAGTTGTGCTGAAGAATCATAGTTCCTTTATCAATCTTTTCATCCATAAAATGAATTGTTACACCTACCTTTTGTTTTGCTTCAAGTAGTGTCCAGAAAACCGGCATCAATCCTCTGTAAGATGGGAGTGGTCCCGCGTGCTTATTTATCACTCCGATTTTTGGGGCTTCGAGAATTTTCTTTTTGAAAATATAGCCGCAAGTTGAAAGTATAATATCAACGTCGAGCTCTTTCATTCGATCTATGACATTTTGTTTATTTGGATTTGAATGTTTTTCAAATGCAGCTGAATGTCTATGTGCGAGATCTTTGTATGAATGTGGGCCATCGGTGAAATATCGCTTGAATGTTGCGACCGTTGTAATCCAAATTAATTTCAATACCGTGATAATTCCAAATGTTTTGAGATAGTAAAGTGGGACCTGTAGCCCTTTGTGTTTGCCGAGCAAATTAGGAAATACGAAAATTCCGACCACCTGATAGCTTTCTTCTGAATCTAAAAACTTTTTCCATGCGGGAAATAGAAATGCGTAGTCTTGTTCTGTGAAGATTGCTATGCGAAGTTTATCCTTGTGCATATTTTTTTTCTTTTAGGATGTCTTCAGCTACCTCACGAACAGTTACCAGTTTTGCGTTTGTCGACATTGTTTTGATTGCAGATTCGAATAGATACATTTTCTTTTCGATGGTGTCTGACATTCTTTCAAATACTGCGAGCTCGTCTTTATACTCTTTTACAATAGCAGGATCAAAATCTTCTTCATAATTCGCAATATCAGCAGGATGCATGATGTAGTAGAATCCATCTTTTTTCATTGCTTGTTTGAGCGCCCAGAGATGAATTTTTAAAGGCCACATGAATGCCATGGTATGCCAGACTGGGAGCCGCATCGGTGTGACAGTTGGGACTGGCAGCATGAGCAATCCTTCTGTGTTTGGTTTGTGTAGTTTTTCTGGTCTTATCAAGTATGGTTTTCTTGTTCCATATAATAATACTCGTTTGTCATTTCGTGACATGAAGTTTGCATCGAATTTTTGGTCTGTTCTTGAATTGAATTTTAACTTGGCAATTGCTGCCAACATAACTGGTGATGGAAATGCAGAAGTATCGTATATGTATCCCAAATCTAATAATGTCTGAATTGATGTGGGGCTCATGCTCCATGTTGGTGAAATGTATCCTTTCGGTTCTTCTCCAATCACTTCTGTAATTCTTTCATGCGTTCGCATAATTTCATCTTTTTGTTTTTGTGGTTCTGTTGCGCCGAGATTTCCGTGATGTGTCCAAGAATGATTTCCGATTTCATGTCCAGCCTCGTGCCATTTTTTTACTTGATCTGCAACACGCTCATTTTCCAAATCCCTTCCAATCACATAAATGGAAAACTTGAAGTCATATTTTTTTGCCATCTCAAAAAATCTATCTGCAACTTTAAAAAATGTTGGATCTAAATTTCTTTTCCGATCTATTGAAAGTGGAAAATATAGGGAATCAAAATTTACGTTGAGTGCGACTTTTTTCATATGTCATTCCCGCACTGCCTCGCTGTCGCCAGCATAAACTTCGGCGGGATCCAGGATTTTATAGATGTCTACTTGGCCTTCGCTATATACTTGTTCGATGTTATCCCATTCATCTGGATTGAAATTTCCCAGGAATTTTTCATGCGGGCCATTATAGATGTAGTTTGCTTGATGTGGGAGCTTTACTATTCCTGAAAGCTGTATACTGTCGTAGCTATCCTGAATTTGCTTCTCTTCTTTTTCTGGCAATACTCTTTCACTTCCTGAATTTGTGTAGTCCTTTCCGTAGCGTGTTCTTAATGTATCACAAAATACCGTATAAATATTATCCAAATCAATTGCACGCACCGGATTTTCGAACTCGTTGTATGAACCTTTGAGAGTGTTGTTTGTCATTTCCTGTGTCACGCGAAATAGATGACGAGTGTAGTTGTATCTTTCTATAACTTCATCGTGATCTGCGACGGTGTAGCATGCGAGGGGTACATATACATTTGCATGTGTGAAGAATGGTGTGTAGGTACTTGTTCTGGTTGATGGTGAGATTATCACGCTATCTTTATCTACATTCTCATTGATCCATGCAAATGATTCCTGAATATCTGGCGCGATTGTATAGCGAGCTGCAGTTACTTTTCTTTCGTTGAGATGTATGTGAAATGCACTTCCCAACAATAGTAAGATCACCGCAAGCATGGAAAGTCGCTCCGCTTTTTTCCAATTCTTATCTGGTTTTATTTTGTGGTAGATAGCGTATGTAACGACACCAATTGTCCAGACAAGCATGTAAACGTTTACGCGAGATCCCCAATGATCTGGTTGTGGGTTGAATCCGAGTAACAATTGAAGATTTAATACGATTCCAATTGGCAATAAAGCTCCTGCAAGAAACGTTACTTTATTTTTGTTTTTGATGACAATACCGGCGATAGCAATCACAAATAATGTGATGAGAATGGTTTTGTAAGATGACTGATCAAATGTTCTTCCGAATACTAACCCAACTCGCTCTGACATTGCGTGATAGTATGGTTGTGCCTGTAAACTAAATGTTTTGATGAAATATGGTAATGCGACAATAAGACCGGTTATGCCCACCAACATTGTTTCATGCGCTCGTTTTCTGAAATACAGTAGTGCGGTGATTATGATTGTTGTGAATGCTGCAAATGCAGCATAGTAGAAGTAGACATAAAATAGCGCGCCTAAGAGCAGGCCTGCCTTCATGATATCTTGTTTTCTTTTTTCGACCACCACACGATACAGCATATACATGAATCCAAACCAAATTATTATTCCTGGTGATGGTATGAAGCTTCGGGTGAGTGCTGGATCAAATGCGGTGGCGACAAATTGAAATGGGTGGAAGAGCGAAGGGTTAGATAATCCTGCGCGGATTGCAATGAGGATGTTGGGGAATATCGTTGTGACAAGTGCGAGCAGTACCGCTGGAATTTCTCGCTTTCCGAGTATTTTGTATGAGAGTTTGTATAGTACGAAAAAAGCTAGGGCTGGAAATATGACTGAATAAAATAGGAATAAGTTTGTGGGATCAGTTAATCCTAAGATCAGTCCAGGTAATCCTAATATAAAAGCTAGTGCGATATTTCCCCAAGCTGTGTCATGATTTTTATATTCTGCGAGATATGCATCTCCGTCCGCGATGTGTCCATCAAACACCTCGCGCATTCTTGTTCCGTATGCTGCTACGTCATCTAATATAGGAACATTTAGCGAGTATGGGTGATATCCTTCAATTCCAGCAGCTGCTTGCCATTGAGGGATGAGAACGTGTGGGAGTGCATAGAGCGCAACAATTGCGAGCGCTACCAGCCATGCAAGCTTATGTGGTTTCCTCACTGGATCCCGGCCTTCGCCGGGACGACAAGTGCCTTTGGCACTTATCGCTTTTTTTTTAGACTTGAGTCGCCACCCAAATACTCTCGAAAGTAATTTCATGTGGCGAGGGATTTCTTTTTTGTAATCTAATTTTGATGATCCGAATTCACGATTGCCGATTGGTGTTGGGATTTCCACATATCGTGATCCATCGAAATGCATTTTGAAAAATAATTCTGTTGGAGTATCAAAACTTGTTGTTTCGAGTTTTACTCGTCTTGCTGCTTCTGCATCCATTATTCTGAAAATGGAACTTATTCCATGGACTCGTGTTCCAGCCGCAAGCGAGTATGCAAGATTCGCTGCCTTGCTTACCCCTACACGCCATTTTGGAATGTCATCTGCATATCCAGCCAACCCATGCGATCCTATCACAGCTTCTACATCACCTTGGTCGTATCTCTCTTTTAAATCTTTAATATACTTTGGATGAAATGTCATGTCAGAATCCAGCAATACAATTTGATCTCCTTGCGCGTGTGCAATTCCTGTTCTGATTGCAGCGCCGACTCCCCCATTTTTGAAATGCTGAACGACTCGTAAATTTTCTACATCACTTTCATATAAGCGTGCCTGCGTACTATCTATGCTTCCGTCATCGATCGCCACAATCTCATAATCAAGATCCAGAGCTTTGAGCTCTGGTTCTAGAATGGTCTTTAATCCTGGAATATTATCTTCTTCGTTGTAACAAGGAATGACGATCGTCAACATATTGCCTTCACAATGAGACATGTCGTCCCATGCGATCTTTTAAATTCATCAATTGTAAATCCAGCTTTTTCCAAATCAGCAATCAAACTCTTCTTATCATAATCTCGCAAATGTGCTTCCTCCCAAACTTTTCCTTTTGTTTTTAACCAGAACCACCAAATCACTTGGAATACCACATGATGTTCTTCAACAACAAATACAATGAAACTTCCTCCTGGTTTTAATACACGTTTTACTTCTGAAAGAGTTTTATCCAAATCAACAACATGCTCTATTACATCCAGCATCGTGACTGCGTCGAATGTGTTTTCCTCAAATGGTAGAGCTTCTGCTGGAGCATGCGCAAATGTAAACTGCGGACGCTCTTGTTTTGCATATGCAATATGATGTTCCGCAACATCTGCTCCAGCATAATGAATATCAGGGCGCGCCTTGGAGTAGTGGCTCAACGAAAATCCTGATGAGCATCCAACATCCAAAACTCTTCCCGCTTCTGGAACGTCTGCGAGCATACGATTCACATGTTTGAATCGCATATCATAATACAGTTTCTGCATTCGATTGTTAGCATACGAATCGTCCCAGTATGTTGCCGGGACTTGTTCGTAGATTTCTTCGAGTTGTTCTTTTGTGTGCATATTGGATTTAGGTGTAAGGTTTTAGGTTTGAGGTTTAAGGATCGCTTCGCGATTTTTTTGCTTACACCTTACACCTAAAACCTTACACCTAGCTTTTTTACGCTAGTTCTTTTTCCCTTGCTATCATCAACATCTCCTTTTCAAATCGAATTAAATCTGCATGACGTTCTCCTTTTTTGTATACCCCTCGTCGTAGATATTGTGTTGGGCCAACCCATGCATCCTTCTGAATAAACATGCCTGGTTCGAGAACTGCGTTACATCCAACTTTTACGTCGTCACCCAAAATTGCACCAAACTTTGTCATTCCTGTCGTGGTGTTTCCAGCTGGCACTTCTTTTGCGTCTAATCTGAAGTTTGCCAAAATCACACCTGCTCCGATGTTTGATCGTGCTCCCATGATGCAGTCGCCGATGAAGTTGAAGTGTGGTGCGCATGCGTAATCAAGCATGATTGTATTTTTTGCTTCTGTACAATGTCCGATGATTGATCGTTCGCCTAGAATTGTTAATCCACGAATATACGCTCCTGTTCCAACAATTGCACGAGGCCCGATATAACATGGTCCTTCGATATATGCAGTTGGTTCAATCTTTGCATCTTTAGCAATAATCACATCTCCTTTGATAATTGCTTGGTCAGAAATGTTTCCTTGGTGCCATTGGTCTTTAGGAGTTTCTGAAAATAGTTTTTCTAAATATTTTTCCGAGTTGTTAAATGCTTCCCAGACAAATTCTGTTCCTTCGAATAGCTCTTTGTGCATGTAGCCGGATAGGTCGAAGTATTGTTCTGCTGCAAATTCGTTTTGCATATTTTTTCTTGTCATCCCGGCGAAGGCCGGGATCCATGCTGACTATCGAGATGGATTCCGGCCTTCGCCGGAATGACATGGTTAATAATTTATTCCTTACAAGTTACTCCTAAATGTGGTCGTGCGAGTGCCCAAGCGGCCAGTGTCATGCCATCATCCATCTTTCCCTCTGCAATCATTCTATCAAACTCTTCTGGTGAAAATGTGAGTTCTTCGATCTGTTCTGTCTCTTCCAAATTTTGTGCTGTCTTTTCAATTCCTGTCGCAACGTACACTTTGCAGATTTCATCTGTTACACCATTCATCGGACAAAACTCGCCAACCTCTTTTATGTTTTGTGCGGTGTATCCCAACTCTTCTTCTAATTCTTGTCGTGCTGCTTCTTCATATGTCTTATCTTCATTTACACTTCCGCCAGCAAATTCGTATGACATTCGGTCTGTGAGATATCTGTATTGATGTCCCAAGAGGATTCGTCCGTCTTGTAGTACTGGAATCACAAATGATGATCCTTTTGTGTGTACATACCAATAATTGCCCTCTTTGCCGTTTGGCATGGCGAATTTATTGTGCATGAATGTCGTCCACGGCGTTTTGAAAAACACCTCTTTTGATAGCGTTTTGTATGCTGGTTTTTCCATAGATTTATATGAAATTATTGATTCGTATCGTATCATGACATTGTGCGAAAAGCAACCTTTTGACATGCAGGGTGAATATGCCTAAAATAGCCCACTATGTCATTCCTTTCGCGATGGAAAACCGCACTGAAAACAGCAGAGGGCAAATTTTTTGTTTTTCTGATTTCTGGATTTCTTGTTTTCTCGTTGTTTGTTCTAGCTGGTGCATTTCTCATTGATCCGCATGAAGACTTTGGAACAGGATTGGTTGAACCACTTGTACTTACCAACAGATCTGAAAAATTGGAAATGATCACATCACTGGATGAGAAACCAGAGATTTTGATTTTTGGATCATCTCGAACATTTACAATGGATCCTGCACAGATTTTTGAGCTTACAGGAAAACGAGCTTTTAATGCTTCTGTTTCTTATGGTCGTAGCGAAGATCATGACGCGATCATCCATTATTTGGCTGAACAGCAAATTGCTCATCCTGAAACTTTGATTATTGGTTTTTCTGCAGGTGCTTTCAATAATGACCCAATTGAGACACAACTTTTGAATAACAAATACCTCAAACAATATTTAGCTGAACCGCCAACTCCTTTAAGGAAGCGTGCTCCTCGCACATTGAAAGATAAATTGAATGCACAATACATTGCTGACATGTTTCGTGCAGTATTTTTCCATGCATCTGGATTCCCAACTGATCGTGTGAGCTTTTTGCCAAATGGCATGCAAGATACACAAGATTCACCTTATGATGAGGCTAAGATTGATGATAATTATTATCGCGCACTCGCATTGTTTGAGAATGTTTCGGAGCCGCAGTGGGAACGACTTGAAGCGTTTCGTTCGCTTGCTAGATATTCGATTGATAACAATTTTCAGGTGAAAGTGGTATTATTGCCTATGCCATCCATCACACGCGCACGATTGATTGAAGATACGGATTTGATTGCGATTGAGGAACGGTTGATTACTTTCTTTACAGATGAGATGCCAGACAACATAAGCTTCTATAATTTCTCTGAAGTTCAAAGCTTCGGAGGATCCGAAGAAGGATTCAATGACCCAACCCATCCCAACATCGCAAACACCCGATTAATAACCGAAGCCATTTTTTACTGACCATCGCAGCCCCTAGACTGTCATCCCGGCGAAGGCCGGGATCCATCTTGCTAATCAGCATGGATCCCGGCCTTCGCCGGGATGACAATTCTACAAGCTGTGTAACAGCCAAGCGAAGCGTATTCTTAATTCTTAATTCCTGCTTCTCGATTATGATTTTCAATTCCTACATTTTCCTGTTTGTATTTTTCCCAATCGCATGGCTTGGTTTTTGGATGTTGCGTGGAAAGCAACCTCGATACATTTGGTTGACCTTGGCGTCTTATATTTTTTATGGATATTGGGATTGGCGATTTACTGCACTTTTACTCGTTTCTACGATTATCGATTTTTACGTTGCTCGACAGATTCCAAAACATGAGGGGAAGAAAAAGAAGATGGTGCTGTTGATTTCTCTCGCTGCGAATTTGGGGATGTTGGGATTCTTTAAATACTTCAATTTCTCGATCGATTCGCTACAATCACTCTTTACGCTATTCCAACTCTCCCCTACTTTGCCGAATCTCGATATCATTTTGCCGGTTGGAATTTCGTTCTTTACCTTCCAAACCATGAGTTACACGATTGATGTGTATCGTGGGAAATTGAAGCCTACGAAAAATTTCATGGAGTTTGCATGTTATGTTTCGCTATTTCCACAACTTGTCGCCGGGCCGATTGTCCGATTTTCTGATATTGATAGTGATTTGGAGAATATTGATCAGCATGGTCGCACACAATCGTTTCATCGTGGAGGTTCGATGTTTCTTGTTGGTTTGGCGAAGAAGGTTATTATCGCTGATACGATCGCGCATTTCATCAATCCATTGTTTGCTAATACTGGTGATTTATATGCACTCACTGCTTGGGTAGCGATTATCGGTTACACACTTCAATTGTATTTTGATTTCTCTGGATATTCGGATATGGCACTTGGACTTGGTTTATTGTTCGGTTTGAAATTCCCACAGAACTTCCATTCGCCATATAAGGCTGTTGATATTCAGGATTTTTGGCGGCGTTGGCATATGTCGCTTTCTGCGTGGTTGAAAGATTATTTATATATTCCTTTGGGAGGCTCTCGAAAAGGAACAGTTCGGACATTTATAAATATGATGCTGACGATGTTGTTGGGTGGTTTGTGGCATGGCGCTTCGTGGAATTTTGTTGTGTGGGGTGGAATTCATGGAACGCTTTTGGGCGTGACGAAGATTATTAAGCCATGGCATGACAAACTTAATTATTGGTTCCGCCGATTTCTCACACTTTTCTTGGTAATGATTTCCTGGGTATTTTTCCGCAACATCACGTTTGGTGATTCTACGAACATGCTTCGTGCGATGTTCTCATTTGATAATTGGACCATGCCTGCTGCATGGAATCTCGAATCTCAAATTATATTATTTGGCATGCTTTTTGTTGGTGCCCTCATTGCACTCTTCGCGCCAAACTCATTCGAAATAAAATACTCAACCAAAAAAAGCGTCGCAATACTGCTCGCTTTCTTGTTTGTCGTTAGTTTAATTTTAATGAACTACACACAACAAGTCTTCCTCTATTATCAGTTTTAATCTTGACATACATCCCAAATTCTGCTAGCCTGTGTCTAGGTCATTGTACGGCAATAGGAGGCTCCAGATGACAGACGAAATGCCGCCAGAATGGCAGGATGAACAAGAGAGTAAGTCGCATGAAATAATTCTGTCTGATATTCGATTTCTAAAATTCGCAACTCTGATGCTGTTTATAATTTGCGCAGTTCAGGCGTATATTCTGTATTCACATCAGAATCGAATTTCAGTAATCTCGATTGGGCAGCTAGCGATGTCAGAGAGCAATTCAGTTTCAGCGAACAATATCAATGGACTGTCAGAACTGCAGGACAGGCTTATAACTAGTTTCAATGCACTCACAGAGATCGTAGGTGATCTACGACTTGACTATAGGGGTCACAAAAGGGAATACAAATCTTTTCGTGAGTATGTTGTAGCCCAAGCATACGAATCGAAAGAACGAATTACTTCAATCGGTCAAAAGTCTGAGTTTAATCATCGCATGATGGAGAGTATTTATAATAACTGGAGTTTCAGGATTGAAAATCTTGAGGTGTCGCCCAGCGATCCAGAAGAAATTTTAGAGCATGCTGGGGAAAGAAACGAGTAATTCACAAAAACCGCGTACGCGGTTTTTTTATATTCTGCGTTTTGCGTTGTAGAGGTCGCGGAGGATTTGGATGGCATGAGATGATCTCACCCGAGAATCCGGATCATCCTGCCAGGTGATGGGCACTTCTTTTATGGAGTATCCATTTTTTTGTGCGAATTTTAAGAGTTCTACATCGAAGATCCAGCCGTCTGTTTGGAGAGCAGAAAAGATGTGTTTTGTTTTTTTGTGAAATGCTTTGAATCCGCATTGCGTGTCCTCAAAAGGAAGTCCTAGGAATTTTTTAATTACTTTGTTGAATAATCGCCCTTGTAATTCTCTTCGTTTTGGTTGTCGTTTGGTGAGGTTTGATTCTGGGAGTGCACGTGAGCCGATCATGATGTCGTGTGTGTGTGCGAATGGTTTGAGAGTTTCGACATCTCTCGGATGAGTTGAAAGATCAGCATCAAGAAAAATAATCCATTCCCCCGTCGCTGCATCAACTCCTGTTTTTACTGCCGCGCCTTTTCCTTTATTTGTTTTGTGTTTGATTAGTTTTACTCGCTGATCTGGATAAGCTGACGCGTATGTCGCGGTTCCATCTGCGCTCCCATCATCAACTACGATTACTTCGCATGTGTCTAAATTTTCATCAGCGTATTTCAAAACCTCCTCAATCGCAGTTCGAATTGATTTTTCTTCGTTGTATGCGGGGATGATGAAACTTATGTTTTTCATATTGTTAAGAGGGATCCCTCGACTTCGCTCGGGATGACAGACTATTGGCTCGGGATGACAGCCTATTGGCTTGGGATGACAGCCTGCTGTATCGAGCTAGAAAAATTGCAGCGAAAATGAATAGTATTGGCTGAATAGGATAGCGGAATCTTGCATAGCTGCCGAGTCCCGATGCTGCAGCGAAATATAATATTACAAGAAAAAGTAACAGCACTAACTTTCTGCTTTGCTTATCTTTCAATGCTATGAGTAAACCGAATAAGATTGCGAGCGTCAATAATGCATATAGTGCTTTTGCGATGAGAAATACGATTCCGCCAGATTGAACATAATTTGAAACGAATGTTTCGAAGGCTCCCGGTTCTCCCAGCCATGTTTTGTCGAATGCTCCGATTTCAAATGTTGGCTCTACAGATTTTGCGATAGTGAACCAACCATCTGATGCGAAAAATGGTACGAGAGTTGTTGCTCCGATTCCAATATATGCAAGCGGATCTTTTGCTAGTGATTTGAGTGCTACTCCCATCATAGCGCCTGCTGCATCTTCTCCTGAAACATTTTGCAATTCTTCATATACTTCTATTGGTGGCTTTTGGAATTTCTTTTGTGTGTAGCTTTCCACGTATTTTCCTACGCTTCCACGAACTGCGAATGATGAACCGTATGTGAAATCTCCGAGCACGACATGGTTTCTGTAGAACCATGGTGCGAGAAGAACGAGCGGCATCATGACGGCGATTGCCATTTTTGTGAATCGTTGTTTGTTAATGCTCAATAATCCGACGAGCGGCAGAAGGAAAATTAGTGGATATGATATTTGTCTTAAGTATGTTGCGATTGCTAATAGGATTGCGTATCCGATCAATACACCCATTCTTTTGGATTCTAAATAATCTACGAAGCAATATATTGCACCAAATAGGAAAACTGTAAAAAGTGATTCTCCGATTAACTGTGTTGGCCAGTACCACATGTTTGGTTCGAGTGCTGCGAGGCCGGCTGCGATGAATGCGATGTTTTCATTGAAGTATCTTTTTGTGAAAAAGTAGATCATTAAAATTAGCGCCAATGATGCGAGGATCTGAACGACTACTCCTGGCCAGTATGCTCCATGCGCGCCGCCGGTGAGCAATAGGAATGCTGGCATTCCGGGTGTTCTGAAGTCATTGGCTAAAAATGGCTCACTTTCTGATAATGAAAATTCTCCGTGATTTTTTATGTTTTCTGCGATTGTGACGAATTCTACTGCATCACCGTTTGGTCCATATACAAAACTTGATTGTCCTTGTGTGATGAGAAGGACTGCAAATAATACTACTCTAATTACTAGTGCAGCCATCATGATTGTTTTGAGCATTTTGGGAAGTCGTTTCCATGATGCTACAATGAGTGCTTTAAATTTTACAGGATGCCAGGCATGGATCAGGTTGTACCAAAAAAATCTCATATGATAACGAAATGGGAGGACATTTTCGTCTCGATATCGTAGCGGAAGCCACAGCGCAAGAGCGAACACTTTTTTTGCTCGGAGTGTATTCTTCCATAATCCTCTCAAAAAATCTGTCCATTTTGTTTTGTGTGCGGCATCAATAAATTTTTCCCGTGCCAATTTCAAATAATGTTTGTCCTTCTTTTTGCATTTTTCTAAATCTGGCCAATATGAAAACAGTTCTCCTTTTAATTCTTTCTTTTCAGCTCCTTCTGGAAAGACTAAAGATTCATGTACGCGCGATCCTGGCTTCCAATGAATTCCGGCTTTTCTGTTTATGAGACGATCTGCAAATTCTGGATAGAAATATGCTTTGTCGATTTTCTTTCCTTCCACGATTGCAATGCGACGGAATCGTCCTACTATATTTTTGTCATTGTCTTGTACGAGTTTTTGAATTTCTTCTTTCAAGTCTTCATCAATATACTCATCTGAATCAACATAAAATACCCAGTCGTTTTTTGCGAGGTTAAATGATTTCACGCGCATCTGTGTGAAGTTCTGAATCGCTATATTTGCATGTGGCCCTTCAACTTGGGGGTATATACGTGCTCCAAACTCCTTTGCGATCTCAACTGTTTTATCTGTAGAGTTTCCATCCAGTACGATAATGTCATCACAAAAAGAGACAGAGTCGAGGCACTGTCTAATCGTATCTTCATTGTTTAGTGTGAGAATCGTGACTGAACACGGAATCTTATTATTCATAATACTGGATCCCGGCCTGCGCCGGGATGACACTGCGTGTCACTTTCTATCTATGACGTTGAAGTAGAAAATTGAAAAAATCGCTTTTACTCCATCCCACCATCCGATCTTTTTTCCTTCTTCGTATGTTCGCCCTTGATATGAAATTCCAACTTCGTACATGCGGACTCGTCGACGAGCAAGACGCGCAGTGACTTCTGGTTCAAATCCAAATCTGTCGGATTTTAAGTGTGGTAGGATTTCTTTTATGATTGGTGTTTTGAATACTTTGTAGCATGTTTCCATATCAGTTAGGTTCACATTTGTGAACATGTTGGACATCCATGTTAGAAATTTATTTCCTATTGAATGCCAATAGTATAAAACACGATGAGCATCAGAACCAACAAATCTTGATCCATAAACTACATCTGCGTTGCCATCACGAATAGGATCAAGCAGTCGATTGTATTCATCAGGATTATATTCTAAATCTGCATCTTGAATGATACATACATCTCCCGTTGCTTTTGCAAATCCCGCGCGAAGTGCCGCACCTTTTCCTTGGTTTTCTTTTTGGTATGCGACAGTGACTCCCTCATTTTCTATTTCTGCCAAAATGTCTCGCGTTCCATCTGTTGAGAAATCGTCAACAATAATAATCTCCTTTTCTTCTGAAATTGGAGATGCTTTTACACGAGAGACAATCTCGCGAATTGTCTTTTTTTCGTTGTAACACGGAATGATTATTGAAACTTTCATAAGTTGCCATGGTAGCTGATTTTCTTGATTTGGGCAATATTGACTTAGCGAAAGCAATGAAACTCCGATTGGGAGCGACATGCGAGTGATGAGGTGCTTTTCTGATGAGAATATTTTATATAACGCATTATTGATCCATCCTTTTGGTGTCATGTCCACTTCATCTTTTGTATCGAGTGATGGGATGAATCTTTTTGCAATTTTTACTGTGGCGATTGGAGGAAATAAAAATGAATTGTAATAACTTATTTTGTGAATTTCTCCGAGCGGTTGAATAATATCTCGCAACTCATCTTTTGCGTATCTACGATGGTGATGTAGTCGCTCGTCTTGCTTTGTCCAAAGTGATTGTAACGCAGGAACTGTTATGAGTGCATATCCATTTGGTTTCAAAACTCGCTTGATTTCTTCTATAGCTTTTTTGTCATTTTCGCGGTGTTCCAATACATCTAATGCGCACACCACATCAAATGAGTTTGATGGAAATGGAATTGATTCTCCTTCTCCCAATACCACTGTTGAGTTAGATTTTTTCTTTGCATATCCAACTGCGCTGCAGCTGGGGTCTATTCCATAGACTACTGCGCCTTTATCAGTGAGTCTTTGTAACATGTACCCCGTGCCGCATCCAACATCCAAAATCTTTTTACCTATAAGTGGACCGATATTTTTTTCTAATAATCGAATTACAATATCTGCCTTGGCGCGAAACCACCAATGCTTCTCCTCCTGTTGATTCATTATGTCGTAGCATTGTGTATCCATATTAATTCAGAAATTTCTTAGCCCAGATTTGTAGGGTGACAATCGACCAAATTGTGTTGAGTGCGTATCCTTTGAAATTTATGTGGTCGTCTGTGATTTTTTTGATTGCGTCCCAATCGAACCAGTCTGCGGTTTGTGGGCAGTATGTTGGCGAGAGGATTTTGTAGATGTATGATTTTAGAGGTTCTTCGCGAAGCCATTTTGCAGTTGGCGAGAAGAATCCTCGTTTCTTTTGTTCTAATACAAATTCTGGAAGCATTGGTGCGAATGCGTCTTTGTATATTTTTTTGCCTTCTGATTTTGAGTGGAGTTTGTGATGTGATGGAATTGAATATGCCAATTCTACCAGACGCGGATCAAGAAGTGGTACACGCTGCTCTAAACCATGCGCCATCGTGAGCTTGTCTGATCTGATGAGGGATTCATCTGTGAGCCATGTTTGAGCGTCTGCCCACATCATTTTGTTAATTGGATCTTCAAGATTATTGTCAAAAAATTGCTTGTATGATCCTATTGATAGTATACCGTTGTTGTATCCTGGTTTTACGAATTTTCTTAATAGATCTTCTTTTTGTGCCATCATTGTGAAGAAACGACCCAGCCCTGGCTCGGATTGGAGTTTTCGTGCGAGAGCTGGTTTTTTGAATAGCTTTGCAATCAAATTTGCATTCTTTTTATTTTTTACAAATGGCGCGATTTTCTGTATTCGATCAAGCATTCTGTAGTAATAATATCTATCATATCCACCAAATAATTCATCTCCGCCATCTCCACCCAAAACTACTGCAACATCCTGTTTTGCTTTTTTTGCGAGTATGTATGTTGCAACTTGAATAGGATTTGAAACAGGCTCATCCATTGAATAGATGCAATCTTCCAGATGATCTACCATGTCTTGATTTGTGATAGTCACTTCGTGATGATTAAAGCCAAAATGTTTTGCTGTTTGGGCAGCTATTTTAAAATCTGCATTGAATTTTTCTGGATTTACTTTTGTGTCGAAACCGACTGAAAATGAGTTTATTGTTCCAGATGCTTCTTGTGCCATTATTGCTGCGACGATAGAGGAATCTAATCCTCCGGAGAGAAATATTCCAACAGGTCGATCTGATATGAGTTGTGATTTTACAGCCTCTCTGACGTGCCCTCGAATGAGTTCTTCGATTTCATGTTTCTTTTCTGGAATGTCTTTTGTTTTGAGCGAGAAGTATTTTTTAATTTGAAAATTTCCATCTTTGTAGATTCCGTATGATCCGGCTGGCATTTTTTTGATGTGTTGCCACATTGTGCGCGGACCAACGCAATATAGGAATCTCAAATAATTGTTCAGTGAAATTGGATCTACATCTTTTGAAATGGTGTGTTCAAAGAGTGCTTTTGCTTCTGATGAGAAGATGAGTCGCGCGCCATCGTAGTGATAGTAGAGTGGTTTGATGCCGAAGTGGTCGCGAGCGAGAAATAATTCTTTTTTGTGATTATCCCAAATTGAAATTGCGAATATTCCGATTAAGTCTTGTAGCATCTCAATGCCTTTTTCTTTGTATAATTTGAGAATAACTTCTGTGTCTGAGTCTGAATTAAACTGAACACCTTTTTCGCTCAACTGTTTTTTAAGTTCTTTGAAGTTATAAAGTTCTCCATTATACGAAATTGTAAATCTGCCATCTTCTGTTTTCATGGGTTGATGTGCTTTTTGAGAGAGATCGATAATTGAGAGTCTGTTATGCCCCAACGAAATTCCGTCATCACAAAAGACACCGGAATCATCCGGCCCCCTGTGTTTCGTGATGTTGTTCATGGCTGTGATCGTATCAAGATCGCGCCATGTGAATCCATTGATTGCGCACATACTATACCTCCCCTTTCATATGATTTCTCATTTCAGGGACAAAAATGTCGATGCGTGACTTCGGCACACCTTCTTCAAGTTTGATTGCTCTTAGTGTTCGCTGTGCAGATAGCCCATCATGAAGTGGCAGATTTATTGATCTGCGCTTCCAATTCCCACGAAGGGCTTTTCTGGTTTGCTGAACAATATCTTCGCGGAATGTTCCGACGCATACATTCGTTCCTTCGTGTATAGATTGCATTCTATTTGTTTCATCTGCAAGCGTGAGGCAGGGTACTCCCAATGCCGACGCTTCATCTTGTACTGATGATGAATCAGTTAAGACTACAGATGCATTTTGTAAGAGATGCAAGTGATCTATATACGGAATGCGTTTTAGTGCTTGTGGTGCGTATTTCGATTTCCATTTTAAATCGAAAGCTTTTGAAATATTTTGGGTGTGTGGATGCAACGCGCTGACTACTGGCAGTATATCATGAATTTCACATGCTGCACCGAACAGCTCTTGCGCTTTCTTGAAATGCAGAGTATTTGCTGGTCGATGAAAAGAAAGCAGTGCATAGCCCCGAGATGGTAGGTCTATTTTCTTTAGTATCTTGCTGTGCGGAGCGATTTTTTCGTATCGCAACAATGAGTCAATGTGCAAACCTCCTGTCAAATAGCATTTCTTTGGATCTATCGATTCTTTTTCTAAATTATCCATTGCATACTCATCATCTGCGCATAATACTGATGCCATATGGTCAGAAAGAATTGCATATGCTTCTTCTCGAATCCATGATTTATGATATCGATTTCCCGCACTTAATTTTATAAGTGGTTTTTTTATTATGTGTGCTGCTATGCTTGCGGCGTATGTTGTGAGACTCTCACCCATCACACATACCATGTCCGGCTGTATTTTTTGTATTACTTCTTCACATACTTTGAGGGTTTCTGGAAATGCATTGTCAGGCTGTGTTTGATCGATATGTACTAGTGAGAGAGGTTTCGCAATTTCAAGCTCTGCGCATAATCTCTCGATTCCATCGTCAGTTCCTGCATATACATGTTTTAATTCTGTGTTGTACCGAAGTAGAGCCGCTGTTTTAACGACATGAGATCTTGTTCCGTTTATGATGAGTATATTCATACGAGCATTTTTTTCCATGTTTCAATCATAATTTCCTGTGTGTCCTTTTCCTGTGCGAGTGATTCGAAATCTCGTCGTGCTTGTGTTGCAAGTTGTTTTGCTAGTTCTTTATTTTCTCGTAATCTTATCACTGCTTCTGCTAGCGCCCCTGCATCATTTTCTGGAATGACAAGTCCGTTGTGATTGTGTTTGATTATTTCTCCTGCTACTCCTACATCTGTCATAACGATTGGTTTTTTGTGTGACATTGCCTCTATTGCAACACGCCCCCATCCTTCAGTGTGCGATGGTATGACAACAACATCCGCATGAGCATAGTAATGAGAAAGGTCTCGTTTGTATCCGTGTAGATGAATCGACTCCGCAATACCAATACTTTTTGCACTGGCGAGAATTTCATTTTTTTGTGGTCCGTCACCAATCACCAAGCATTGCGCCCCTGGAATACTTCCGCAGATGTAAGGCATTGCTCTTGTGAGTAATGTTACATTTTTTTCTTTTGTTAGGCGTGACACCACAAGAACAGTGAAATCATCATGCGACTCATGCTCCGTCATTTCTGATGTACTTTGGGCGGCAACTGGCGTAACGGTTATTTTGTTTTCTGAAATTCCTTTTTCTGTCAAACTTTTTTTAATTCTTTGTGAGACAACTCGTACGCTTTCTGCTCGTCTTAATACGAACAGTCCAATCTTTGCTCGAATTTTATTTATCCATGATTGATTTTTCCAAAATGAATTTCCATAGAAATCACCATGAAGTTGTACTTCTAGTGCAGCCTTGCTTTTTCGAGTAACAAGCCATGCAATGAAACCACTTTCAAATGGTTCTTGCGAGCTGATGATGTTTGCGTTGTACTTTTTATTCCACCGCTTAAGAGTTTTGTATGCTTTCCATAATCTTGTGATTGGGTTTCCTGTGAATCCAGTTGCGATGAATGATCCGTGCTCTACCCCCTCTTCTTCGCATCGTGAAAGAACAATAACACCGAGCATTGATGTGTGTTCGGCATAACGAGTCATACGTTCGTACGACTCTGTTTCCTTGTTGAGGATTTTTTTATCAAAACTAAGAAGGAGTACGTTCATGTTTCAAGATTAAAATTAAAAGCGAAAAATGCAAAATTAATGTGTAGCTAACGCGACGATTTTTTAGTTGTCGATCCATATGTTTGTTTTAGTAATGCAATCGTATCATTCATCATAGTTTCGCGAGAAAACCGTTCTGTTTGACTGTGAGCGGTTTGTGCAAGAATGTTTGCCAATTCTCGTTCTTTAATCATCATTCGAATTGATTTTAATAACGATAGATTGTCATTGAGATCTACGAGTAATCCACTTTTTTTGTGTTCGACTACCTCTACGTTTCCGCCGGCGCGCGATGCGACGATCGGCAACTTTGAAAATTGTGCTTCGATGAGCACATGAGGCAATCCTTCATAGTCGCTATACAAAACAAATACGTGAGATTGTTTCATCGCCCACGCAACTTGTGCGTGTGGTCGTGCGCCCATGAAGTGTACGCGTTGATCGATTTTTTTTGCGACTGTAATTTGCTTGAGATCTTCTCGCATCGGACCATCACCAACTATCACGCATTGGACGTTGTTTATTTCTCGTGAGAGTGGCTCCAATACATTCATTATTTTGTCTATACCTTTCCACGGCACCAATCTTCCGACATACAATACTACCGGTCCTTCTGGCCAATCTTCAATTACTTCTGCTTTTTCTGGAAGATGTGCGGCGTTGTAAACTACTTTTATCTTTTCACTATCTACTCCCCATTTTGTAATGATACCTTTGAGATAGTGACTTGGAGTGATGATTGTATGTGCTCCGCGTGCAACCCAGCGCGAAAGCATGCGCACTAGTTCTACTTTGAATCCATATCGTTTGTTTTCAAATTCATCGAGTATGTCATCACATTCTCCATAGTTGCGAGCTCGCTCCCATGCAGGATCTCCAACTACTTTCAAAATGAGTGGTCTGCGTACGAATAGTTGTACGATTCGAGCAGGTAATCCGGTGGACATGGAATCTTGTACGTAGATGAGATCTGCGGTTCGTGCAGCTTTTTTGAGCGCTCGTGTATATTTGAAATATCGCACAAGCATGGGACGATTTCGATCTATCAATCTTATCGTAGTATTTCCATCGAATTTTTTTGTGTCTGATTCACCAAATGATACGATGCGTGTTTGTACGCTGCGCTCTGATAACTCTGATGCAATTGCTGCGACATATGTTGCAGGACCTCCTGGATCTGGAGGAAAAATTCCTGTGGCGATTAGAACTTTTGGCTGCATCATTTCATCGTATGTATTTCGAAATTGTTTTGCGATAGTTGACCATTCAAAATTCTTGATTAACTCCTTTGCGTTTTTTGCGTACTTTTTTCTTAACTCTTCTTCATGAAGCATTCTTGTAATTGCATCTGCGAATTCATCTGTATTTTTTGGTGTGCACAGCAAACCAGTGTGCTCATGAATAACAACATCTGGGATTCCACCGACATTACTCGCAACAACAGGAACTCCCAGAGCAAATGCTTCGAGTGCTGCGATTCCAAGTCCTTCGCCATGAGATGGAACTACTGCAACTGTTGCTCCTGCCAGCACGGCCATGGCTTCCTCATGAGGTAGTCGACCATACAATGTTACTTTGTTTTTTAATCCCAAAGATTCTATGAGTACTTCTGTTTCACGTCTTTGAGCACCATCTCCTACGAGATGTAATGTTGCATCTGGAATTTCTTGCGAGATTTTTTTAAATGATGTCACCAAATCCATAATCCCCTTCTCTGGAGATAGTCGTGCAACTGCCGCAATCATATTCTTTGATTTTTCGCTTTCTAGATTTTTTGATTTCTTGATGAACTCCAACTTCCCCATCTCTACTCCATTTGGGATAATGTCTATATGACGTGCGCCAAGCTGTGAAGCTCGAGCAGCAAGAAAATGAGAAATCGCGGTGATTCGATTTGGGGATGTATGAATTTTTTTCCAAAGCCATGCAGGGATCATTCCTTTTGCAGCTTTGTCGTCGAGATCTCCACTTTGCAATGTGAGTATTCTTCGTGATCGTCGTGAGAACATTCCGATAAACCACAGTGCGATTCCTGCATAACTTTCCATGACTGCATGAATGATATCTGGTTTTAGTTTGAGTGTTTTGAAAGGCGCAAGTAATGGGAAAAGCCATTTATCAAATTTGAATCCTAACCCGACACGAATAATGACATATCGCCCACGATTATCGACTCGAGGCAGATCTCTTGACAATCGAGCTGTGATAATAGTAAATGCATGGGAATCTTTACGACCCAAACGATTGACGATTTGCTCAACACACATTTCCGCCCCTGACATGAAGGGATCGTAGAATGTTGATAAAATGGCTACATGTACAGGTTTTTTGGCCATAGAATTACTTGCGTTATTCGCAGTTTGCACGTATTATGGTGTAAAGTTAGTTAAAAGTCAACTATTGTTCGTAATACGTAACTCGTAATGCGTAACTCGGGCAATGAGTCGCCAGAAGCGACATATTAGTACATCGGCTGCGCCGATACAATCCCCTCATTACGCGTTACTCATTACGCTTTACTCATATTATATGAATGTCCTTATTACAGGTTCTAGCGGTGAAATTGGTACAAATTTAGGTCTAAAATTACTCGATCGTGGAGATCGTGTTTTTGGTGTTGATAAACGCATGAACACATGGACAGATCGTATTCCTACGTTACTTCAGGATTTGTCACAGCGCTTTCATAACTTTGTTGGTGGGATTGGAGCAGCAAGTTATCCTAAGCCTGATGTTGTGGTTCATTTGGCTGCTAATGCGAAAGTACATGAGTTGGTTGAAGATCCTCAACGAGCTTTGGATAATATTATTCTTACTTTCAATGTGTTGGAGTATTGCCGTGCGAATAATGTACCAATTATTTTTGGAAGCTCTCGTGAGGTTTACGGAGATATCAATCGGTTCGATACATCTCGTACGGAAATTAAAGAACCTGCTGCAGATTTCGTTTTTACAGAAAGTACGTATTCGGCAAGTAAAGTTTCTGGTGAATCTCTGATTTATTCATATGCTCAATGTTATGACATTCCTTACATAGTATTTCGCTTTTCAAATGTTTATGGAAGATATGATAATGATATTGAACGCATGGAGCGAGTGATTCCGTTATTCATCAATAAGATCGGGAAGGACGAACAGATTACTATTTTCGGTGCTGAAAAAACACTTGATTTCACGTTTGTTGATGACACAGTTCAGGGGCTTGTGAAGGGTATTGATGCACTCACTTCAAAACGTGTTGTTAATAAAACCATGAACCTGGCATGTGGATCTGGTTATACTTTGGTTCAAATGGCGAATTTCATTGCGGAGAATTTAGGAAAAACAATCAATCCTATTATTGAACCCACTCGCCCTGGAGAAATTACATATTATATTGCTGATATTTCTGAAGCACGAGAGTTACTTGGGTTTGAACCTACTACCACACTTCCAGAAGGAATCAAAAAGGCTATTGCATGGCAACGAGAGTTTGCTGGTGTTACAGAAGAGGTCAAGGATAAAGAGTTAGCTTAGTTAGTGGGTAGTTTGTAGTTTGTAGTGAGTAGTAATGTGTCGCCGAAGGCGACCTATTAATACATCGAACTTTGTTGGATACATTTACTACTCACTACGCACTACTCACCACAAACTATACACATATGTCTTCTAAGGAGAATAAGCCAATTGTATTGCACATCATCACGCAAGCGGAATTTGGTGGTGCACAGAAATATGTTTTTGATGTCGCGACTGGATTATCTGATCGCTATCGTACTATTATTGCGAGTGGTCAGATTTCTATTTCAAAAGAGTTGTTGGTTCGTGCTGCAAATGCTGGGATTGAGACAGTTGAACTTAAGCATGTTGTTCGCTCAATTTCACCACTTTATGATCCTGTTGGTTATCACGAGATTGTGAAATTGATTGAGCGTCTTCGCCCAGACATCATTCATCTACATGCTTCAAAAATGAGCGTGTTAGGTTCAATGGCTGCTGCAAAAATTGGCAGACGTTACAAAAAAAAGGGTGGTTATCGCCCAAAAGTCGTATACACTGCACATGGGTGGGTGTTTACTGAGAAAATTTCGTGGCTGAAGCGGTGGTTTTATATTTGGGCAGAAAGATTCACGAGCAAAATGAAGGATGCGATTATTGTGCTTTCGAGAGTTGATAAGGATTTAGCGTATGAGCACGGCATCATGCCTAAGAAAAAGATTTATATTATCAATAATGGAGTTGATATTCCTGTGTCTGATTTTTTATCTCGCGAAGAAGCTCGGCATTTTATATATCGAAAATTGCATCGAATGCAGCCGCCGAAGCTTTTAAATAAAAAAAATTTCTGGGTTGGAACGGTGGCTAATTTATACCCGAACAAGGGACTAACTCATTTGGTTGAAGCTATTGGGATGGTCAATGATCAAATTGATGACACGAAGTATGATGCGTATGTTCAGTCTGTGATTATTGGGGATGGCATGTTGCGAGGCGAGCTGACTGAAGATATTGCAATGCGAGCGCTTAATGATTTCGTTTTTTTGGCTGGAGCAGTTCCTGATGCATATAAATATCTGCGAGCATTTGATTTGTTTGTTTTACCATCTCTTAAGGAAGGAATTCCATTTGTATTGCTCGAAGCCATGTCTGCTGGTGTTCCTATCGTAGCTTCTTCTGTTGGTGCGATTCCTGAAATTTTGGAAAACAGAAAGACAGCGATTTTGGTCGAGCCTGGCAATGCGATACAACTAGCGGAACATATTCTCGAGTTAATGCATCATGAAACATTATCCTCTGAATTAGCAAAAGCTGCCCATGAGCATGTTACAAAAAAACTTACCGCCTCAAAAATGATTGAAGCGGTTGATAAAGTTTATCAGGATTTACTTTAAACTGTTATAATTATCCTGCTTTTTGGTTTCTAGGAAGTGGGCAATGGTCGTCCCATCGTGCTGGCACTGTAGCCAGTTTTTTTGATTTTCCAGTTTCAAATACACATTTTAGAAATCCGTCTGGATTTATTCCCTCAATGTTGGTTTCAAAATACGGTTTCATGCGTTCAAAGGCCTCATCATCTTGTGCGTATCCTGCGGCAAATACGATTTTTTCCAAATATCTATAATGCCAACTGCCCCCTTTTTCCACAATATACCTATTGAAGGTTTCTTGTGTTTCTTTGTGTGTAATCACATGCTCTGGTTTTTCTAAAAGCTCTTTAAATGTTTCGATCTCATCAGGATACTGCGCCTTCATCTGAACCGCGAGTTCGTGAGCCTTTTCATGATATCCAATATTCTTCCACAACTGGGCCTCGGTAACATATACGTATGGAGGCACTCTTTGACCTGAATTCTTGATCGAGCTTACCAATCTTTGAACAAACCCTGTTTCATGAAAATTATTTTCTTTTATGACCCGTGAAGCTAATTCCAAATCTAGTATATTTGTTGGAACAAATTGCCTCACAATTATCCCCTCATACATATCATCCCACCCTTGCTCTTTGTCCCCACTATTGAAATGCAACTTCCCTCGTTCCCACCACACCCTTCCCACATCTTCATTTATTCGGACTGCTTCATTAATTAGTGAGAGTGCTTTTTCAGTCTTTCCGTTTTTGGCATATATATTTGCAGCAATAATGTATAGCTGCTGCCTGTTTGGGGATCGATTAATAATTTGTGTAAACCTTTCATCTATGAATGTTTCCCACTTCGGGTCGGGTAATAGGAAAGACGCGAGGTCAAGCTCTATTAATGCAATGTGCAGTTCGTTTGGCTGCTTGGAATAAGCCTCATTCAAACCTTTAAGCGTGAGCTCGACAACCTCTTTTAATTCGCCTTTGGGAAACTTTTGTTTCCAGAATGGTAAACGCTCATGTACTTTTCTACCGATATCAAGCCTAATGTCTGCGATATGTGGTGTCTCAAACTCATACGATGCCCTGATGAGTTGCTTTGCATTACGCGGCCCTTGTTGATGTAGTGCTGCCAGGATCTTGAGTGTGGCTGCATTAGTTTGAGATGGTTTGATATTTATTTCAAAAATAAATGATAGCGCAATTACACTGATCAAAGCAATGCTAATCCCTAATTTTTTTCCATCAACAGCTGGCGCTGTTTCGCTGTATACTTTTTTTGTTCGTGTTATTTCATGGATGAATGCGAGAGTCAGAAATAATGTAATAAATGATATTGGAGTATCAAATACAAACATTTTTGAAAAAAAGTCTGTTAACAGCAGTGCGTATGCTGCGTATATTTTTATTTTTTGTTTTGGGTCATCACTCTTCCTCCTCCATAACATAATTAGAGCTGCGACATATAATCCAAAGTATCCCAATATACCGATGACTCCTCCAGTAGCAAGTGTATTAAAGATTACGTTATGTGCATTGTCGAACCAAGATTCGTAGTAGGAATTTGTGAGAGATTCAGGAATGAGATGCTTGTTGAATGCGGCATAGAAATTTTCATGACCCCATCCAAATAACGGTTTTTCCTTCCATGCTGCGACAGAAGCTTTCCACGCGGCAATACGAGGCCCAGAATCGCTCGTGATATCTGCCAATCGACTTGCTCCTGGAATTTTGAGAAGTATTTTATTTGCAGGAGTGAGCCATAATATACCTGATAAAATTGCGATGGTTGCGATTATTTTTATTGCTATTTTTCTGATTTGTGATTTTTCTTTTAGTATTGCAATCACACCTGTTATAAATAGCCCCGCTATTAACCCGAGTAATGCTCCCCTGCTTCCAGAGTATATGAGAAGCAGTCCGCTCAAAGCCGCCACGACTATAAGAAGTAATTTTTTGAATCTTTTTCTTTCTATTAAAAAAAGCATTATGGCAATAATCATGCTGATCGCCATGAAGTTTCCCAAGTATATGAAATTTCCAAGTGTTGAAAAGACTCTCCCCCCGCCCTGATTAAATAGCACTCCATCTCCAAATCTCTGTGCTAGTCCCACAATTGAAATTGCAATACTTATTATAATGAATGCCCACCATAAAGAGCACCATCCAAACATTTTAAAATCAGATAATCTTTCACCTTTCCACCCGCGCACAGCTGACCCCAACAGGAAGAAGAAAAGTGCGTAATGCATTATAGAGATTAATCCCAGCATTCTCTCATGACCACCCCAAAATGAGCGATGAGGATCTACTCCAAAATATGAAGACAATCCTAGGGCGAGAATGTAGAATAGAACAGCCGCGTGAATGAGCGTTGGTTTATAGCGCAGTTGCTTGTTCCAAATAAGAATAATCCCTATACATGCTGCTGCAATAGTCACCACAACACGCAAGAATATAACTTTAGGAAATATAAAAGGGAAAATAAATTTCGAAGGAATTACTATCAGCGGGGTGAGAAGTGCAGCGAATACATAAGCTGCCCCAACCAAATACAACAAACGAAGACCCTTGTTTTTGGGTCTCTCTTCTTGCTTATCTTCTTGTTCTTTTGGGTTGTCCTGCATGAACGATAGTATAGCATATATTGTTGATATGTATGTGGATTGATCTTGACAAACACTCATTTCTGTGCTACTTTACAGACATCTAACGGTCTTTAAATTACCTAAAAAGGAGGTGCTTCATGCAGCGACTAAGTCTTGTGAGCACACTGCTTTTGGTGTGCGCATGTCAGACGGATTTTAATCAGGCAGATTTTTGTGCTTCAAACCAGGATCATCCTGACTGTCCGCAGATGGTTGTGAGCAATGATACACTTGGGCCGCGCTCAGTTGATAGCGTAGTCACACTCGATGAATCGCCTCGTGTTAGCGATGAAGGTGAGGATACAAATGATATCTTCTCTGATGCTGACGGTGATGAGGGTAAGATTGATCAGGAAGAGGTGTCTGATGACGCTGATATTCCCGTTGATACTGGCGATGCCACAGATGAAATTGATGAGCCAGACACTGAAGATGTCTCTGTTGATACGGATGATGTCGGCGACACAAGTGATGCGGACGATACCGGAGATGCTGTGAATGATACAGTGGATGTTTCGTCAGATATCGAAATTGATTCGAGTACTGATACAGCTGATACGCAAACTGATACAGAGGATGTTGTTGAGCCAGAGTGCGTGATCGATGATGATTGCGAAAAACTGGATGACGACAATCTTTGTAACGGTACTTGGAATTGCGTCGATTCGAGTTGTGTCTTTAATGATACATTCGTCGACTGTTCAGCAACCTCAACTCTCCCTTGTTTCACTGCGGTATGTAGCCCTTCTGATGGGACCTGCCAGCCACAGAAAATGGACGATGGAACTTCGTGCGATGATAGTGATCCTTGCACTGAAAATGATGTGTGTGTGTCAGGATTGTGTACTGGTGATTCTATCACCTGCCCCTGTCTTGATGACGCTGATTGCTTGGAGCTTGAGGATGACAGCCTGTGCAATGGAACACTTTCTTGTGTTGATGGAGACTGCTCCCTTGATCCTACGAGTGTGATTGTCTGTGATGACAGCCTGACCTGCACAAACGTTAAATGCGTTCCTGATACAGGAGCGTGCGCATCATCCCCTGTAATCTGCAATGATGATATTGGATGTACGAATGATGTTTGTGTAGAGGATGTTGGTTGTACATTTACTGCAGATCATCCCTCTTGTAATGATGGGGACGACTGTACAGTGAATACGTGCAATATGAGTTCGGGATGCACAGCGATTCCATCTTTTGCGCCGTGTGATGATGGCGAGCCATGTACTGAAAATGACACATGCAATGAAGATCTCGAATGCGTCGGCAGTAATGTCGAGTGCTATGACGCTAACTCGTGCACAAATGATTCGTGTCAAAATGGCGACTGCCTTTTTACACCTAATACAAATGCGTGTGATGATGGCGACCCTTGTACCATCGAAGATGCTTGTTCAGGCAGTACATGTGCTGGCGAGCAAGTCTGTGAGTGCGAGAGCAACGCAGATTGCGCAGCTAAGAACGACCTGAATCTGTGTAACGGTTCATACATGTGTGATAAATCTACTGCGATTTGGACATGCGAGATTGATCCTTCTACTATTGTTGAGTGCACCGATCCTATTGGACAGTGTCTTGTTACCAGCTGTGTACCAAGTACTGGCGCATGTGTTGAGTCGCAAGCCCCAACCAACACCTTGTGTGATGATGGAGATTCGTGCACAACAAACGATGCGTGCTCACTCAACGGCAGTTGTACTGGTATCACAAAAACGTGCAACGATGAAAATCAATGCACGAATGATAGTTGTGACTCGGATTTGGGTTGTGTCTATCAGACCGGTCCAATAAAGCCTTGTGATGATGGTGATGAGAATACTGTCACCGATCAATGCACAAACGGATCATGTGCTGGAGTTGTTTTGTTCAAGGAGTTCTTCACGCAAGGAGCTCCAGATAACTGGAACTTTGATCAGAATACTGAAGGCTCTATCATCTTTGATGTCACAGATGATGAGTGGAATGGCGATGCCTCAAATTTCTATTTGGGTGTATGGGTCGTTTCCGAAACAACAATTACAGAAACTTTAGTTTTGAGTGTCACGACGCCTGAACTTGCGATTCCCAATAGCGAAAATCCGAAGCTTTCGTTTGTGCGCTGGGGAACAATTGCATGTGGAGTTGGCAATCTTCATTGGTATGTTGATGATGTACTTGTTGATGGATCATGTGGCAGTGAAAACGACGTGGGAACATTCATTTCACTAGACCCTACCAAAGACTCGAGCGTTGTCACGTTTACCTACACGATCCAACCCGGCACTTACAATCCCGGATTGATGTATCGAATTGATAATGTGAAGGTTAATAAGTAACCGCGAGCCCTCCGACTGGAGGGCTTTTTAATTCTCTAGTTTATATTGCTCCAGAAATTCTGTTGCCTTGGCTCTCACTGCAGCATAGTCATGATTTCGATTATATCCTTGCTCTTGCAAGTATTGCATAACATCTCTTACAGGGGGCTTTTCAACTCCGTCAAGGTTCATTAACTGTTCCATATTGTACCAATTTTCTTCCGTGAGTGGATCCATGCGGATTAAACGAACGAATACATATGTAAGGATATCAACACGCTCTCTCTCCACTGCAACCCGAGCAATCTGCTGTAGTTCCGGCACGTTCGTTGAAAGATAAGGATTTTCCATGTGAATAGCCGTAGCAAGCGAATCCAAACCTTCATCCTTTTTTTCTGTATAAGTTAATATTAATCCCTTAAGATAATGTGATTGAGATAGGTCTGGGCCCAATGCTACTGCTCTGTTTAATACTTCCACCGCCTTGTCATATTCCTTAGTCAAGACATATAAATTTGCATTCTGAAATAGAACTGCGACTCGATTAGGTGAAAGTGATAGTGCGCGTGTGAGAGCGGTTTCTGCGCTATCTGTGAATGATGGATCTATGATATAGCCTGCCTTTGTCAATAGATTTCCGAGTGTGAAATGATATTCAAATTTTTCTGGACTACGCTCTATACCCTTATTGATCTCATCGATACCTGATTGCAATAATATATTTGCTTTGTGTGCATCATCTCTATTTGAGCGTTCGAATGTTAGATTTACATAGCGCTGGGTTAGAGAATTTTGATGTGGAGACCATTTTTCAAGTGTTGTTTTGGCAAGCTGTATCTCTGGTTGTCCTATATCACTACGGTGCTCAATTGTCATTATTGCTTGTGAGCTGGCGATTGCTTGTGATGCAACATACAATGTTGGTATTGAAATCATCACGCAGATTATCGCTAGTCCAGCACCTCTTGCTGATATTGATCTGTTATTTGATCGTGCTGTGAGATATGCGGCGAAAAACATGAAGAGTATTGCGGTAGCTGGTGAATCAAATGAAAATATTGCTTGTACTGCATATGCTACCAATAACGCCAACAGCACTACATTTATTTTGTCCGTATTATCCGATTTTTTTACAATCGATCTAAACATTGCAAATAGCAGAAACAAAAATATCAGAAGTCCAAGGATTCCTTGCATGATGAGCGCATCCACGTACATGTTGTGAGCACGATCCGAGTATGTTTGATTGAATCCGAATCGCGTGAATATCGGATCAAAATGTTTGTTAAATGCGTAGTCGTATGTTTCTGGCCCCCAGCCGAGAAGTGGTTTTTCTTGTGCAGCCTTGAATCCTGATTTCCATAATATTAGCCTCTGGTTTGCACTTGATTCTGACAACGAGATATTGAGGATTCGGTTGAGTGCTTTAAATTGTCTTATAGTGCGCGTGTCTCTGATGGTCCACAATCCTGCAATGATTATTACTGTTGCGATACTTGCTAATGCTAGTCGTTTTTTTTGTTTTCGTGTTTTGGGCCGAAAGCCGTATGCAATAATTGCAATCACAGCGACTCCCAATCCTACAATAACACCACGGGTTTGAGTAAGATAGATTCCAGCTCCACTTGCCATTGCCGAAATTAGTGCAACAGTTTTCCAACGTGTGTCAGACTCTGCAAAAAATCTTTCTAGTGCAAAAAATAATGGGAAGAGTGCGACATTTGCATATAAGAGCGGGTTTCCAAAAAATGACTCTGCGCGGTGTTGATATCCGAACGTTACGACCTCTGATATCACTTTTAAAAGAGCTGTGTTTCCCAACATGATAATTAGCCATGTAAGAAATCGCTTCTTATTTTGATGCTTCAGTATATTAGACAGAAGGATATATAGAATCCACATCCAAACCCAAACCCACAGTCCGAATCCGCGAGTATCCGTCCCCCATAAGCTTTGTGAACTATCTACACTGAATATTGTTGAAACTATCATTGAAACAATAAACAGCGAAAGTGCGATGGTAATGTGATTTCTTGGAATCTGAATTTGCTTTTGGCCAAACAATATTAGCGGTGCGATTATTGCTAGTGCAATTACGAAGAATAAGGTTTTTCCAAATGTATGAGGAAAGAGTACGCTTGTTGGTGCCACAATAACTGCACACAGAACGAGCGCAATTAGCCAATGATTGTAACTTGAGATGTAGTGGCGAATTTTCATACATTATTCAATATCAAAATCCTCACGGAGATTGAGAATTATCTCTGTCTTTCCATCATGATTCATGACCGGAAGCTCTGCAATAAACATATCCGCCTCCTGCTTAAAGCCTGTATCCAATTTTACGGCTGTTTCGGCAGCTAATTTTGCGCTGTGTGAATAGCCTCCTTCTTTCAAATATATTGCATATTCAGCCCATGTTTGTGGATTTCGAATATTTCCTTCAATATGCATGATCTGCCAATAAACTTTTAATGCTTGATCATACTCTTTATGTTCCAATAAAATACCTGCGGTTAATTTTTTCTGATCACCCTCCACAGGAACGTACCCTAAATCTATTGCCTCAATGATCTCTTGCACGCCCTCCTCCTTCTGCTCCATTCTTAATAAAGATAAACCATAGTACCAATGCCCAATCCCCACTTTCGCTGAAAGATCATGAGCTCGCTTGTATACATCATGCGCCTTTTGATCATCACCTATGCTCATATATAGCTCTGCAAGCGCAAACATGTATTGCTGCCTTTCAGATTTTTCAATTGCGTCCTTAAAATAATCGATGCTTTTTTGTGCGTATGACGGGTCTAACTTGGTCGCTTGATAATACAACACAGCGTTTAAGTATGTGTGATATGAATCATATTTATGATCCACAATATTTTGCAATCCAACTTGTTCTGCTCGGAGTATAAATTCACCAACTTCTTCATTACTATATACACCAGCCTGTACACCCCGTACAACATTTTTTACGTATTCGTTGCGAGCTTCTGTTTTATAAGGTGTTGGTATGTTAAGCACTCCTTGTAGACGAGGCGTGGCTTGTAGACGCGAATGTTCTGCGGCAAAGACAAGTGTATCGATGAGGGCAGATGATTGCTTTAAAGGCAGATATACAAAACGGTAGATTCCCATCAAACCGATTAATGATGCGATGGTGAGTATCACAATTTTTTTACCTTCGATTTTTTTATTATCTATTTCTTGTGGTGTGGTGGTTGGTTCATGCAATATCATTAGCGAAAACAATAGAATGAGTGAAATTGCCGTATCGAATGAAAACATTAAGTGTACTAGGTAGGCTGCAAGCGTGGCGATTGCTAGAATGTTTATTGGTCGTTTCCATTTGCTTGATTGCCAAAGTTGATAGAGGAATCTTAGTAATAATGCTGCGTAAGCAAGCAACCCGATCAATCCTCCTGTTACCAACAGCTCGACGATTAAATTATGCGCTCGATCAAATCGTGTTTCAGCAAAACCGAGAAACAATGAGTCTGGGTTGTAATTCGTATCAAACGCTGCAATAAATGATTCTTGTCCCCAGCCTAGTATTGGTCTTTGTTTAAATGATTGCCATCCACTTTTCCATGCGCTAATGCGCGAAACGAGTGAGCTATCTTGTAATGTTGTGACAGCTACCAATCTACCAATTAGCGGAACTTTTTCATCAAATGATTTGTGAAATGCTATTGCTAGTGTTATTGCGAGTATTCCAGTGATTAATAATCCAATTGTCGTGTATCGGATTATTTTTCTTTTTGAACTTAATGTAACAAGTATACCTGCTATGATCGCACCCACAACAAATCCAAGTGCTGCGCTTCGAGTCTGCGTGAAAAACATGATAAGTGTTTGGAACAATGCCAGCAATACAAATAGCGCTTTGTAAAGTTTGTTTTCATGCGTGAAATATCCGTATCCAGCTATTCCAATATAGAGAATCAACATGCCAGCGAAAAAAATTGGATTTGCTATTGTTCCGGAAATACGTAGTCCTGTATCTACGCCGAATAATACAATTCCTTTTAATCGAGCCAGTGCAATTCCAGAAACTACCAAACCTGATATTGAAATTATTTGTGTGAGTCTTTTATAATCTTTTGTGGTAGTGTGAGTAGCACGTGTTAATACAAACCACAGCCATATTTGTGTGAGTGTGAGCAGTCCTGTTCCGCGTGATTGTGTTCCCCAGAAACTGCGCGATGGATCGACTCCAAATATTGATGAGATCCATGCACTTATAAGATACAAGGAGAATAAAATTGTTATAGGTTTTTTTAAGATTGTGAGGAGTCTTTTTTGAAGATCTTGAAACGTGAGTAAGACTGCCCATATTATAATCAGAGCAATACTGGTTGTATGCAAAAAAAGCGTCTTTCCGAACATGAATGGGTATATCACTGACGGCAATACTATGAGCGGCATGAGTGCGACTGTTAGCCATGATATCCACCTGCTGTATTTTATGAGTGCGCGTTTATTCATTGGTTGGTTGAGTTGCTACTTCAATTCGAGCTATTAAATCAGTTACCTGTGGCTTTAGTGCAGAATCCAACTCAAGTGCAGCCAACGCATCTGTACGTGCAATGATATATGCATCGAGATTATAGGCTGCGTATGCTTTTCTTAAAAAGTTGTGTCCTGTTTCAAGGTGTGGATTTTCCTGTGACAGGTTAAGGAGTATGTTAAGCTGATGAAATACTGCCTTATAATCGCCCACCTCTTCAAGTAAGACAAGAATTAGATCCAGAGTTGACTGTGACATGCGAGGTATGAATATGTCATTTCTTATGAGTTGTGCAGCCACCAATCCAGCTTCGTGCGTTTGCTCTTGTGCTGACATAATAATGACACGTGTCCACTGAAAATCGCTACTTGAAGGAACATCGATAACAAGTTTTTCTATTAATTCACGCGCCTTTTCAAGCTCTCCCAGCTGAATATAGTAATTCATCTGATTAACATCGACCGTTTGACGTCCTGTGGAAAGTTTACGCACATCATTATATTCCTGCTCAATTGCCGCCCTGTAGGAAGCCGCATCAATATGTTCTGCTGCAAGACTCTTAAGTTGTACCTCGCGCAGTTTCATTGCATATCTTGGATTGTATGTTTCATGGTAGGCATCAAGGCCTTTGAGTAATAGTGGTATTCCTATTTGGAAAAATTCTAAGGGCAGCACCCCATTGTTGTTGTTTACTAAATCATCCGTGAGTATTTTGAGTGTATCAGTTTGCGTGAGAGATTGTAACTCAAGAACGGAGGTGAGTTTTTTTTCATATTGTGTAATGTCTCCTTTTTCGAGTGCGTCACGAACCTGCTGCACCTGCTTTGCTTCTGTCCAAGGCTTGATAACTAATGTAAACAGTATTGCCACAGCAGCACAAATAATGATAATTCGACTTGAGACACCCCTAGTCCATCCTGGTAATACAACTTTTTTACTCACTGCTGCGCCAAGACCCACAATGAGTGCAATATGTAATAATTGTGATGGTGTATTGAATGCAAATAAACCAAATCCAGCGTATGCACCAAGAGTGCCGGCTGCATATATGCGTAGTGTTTTTTGTTCTTCATTTTCAGCCTGTTTAGCCAGAAGTGGTGAGAGTACCAAAAGAAGATATACGAGCAATCCGATAACTCCCGTTGTGACTGTTACTTCAAGTAACTGACTATGTGTGCGCTCTGCCCATGTTTCCTGCAAACCAAATCGTGCCATTTCTTTTTTGTAATGCACATCAAATACTGTTTCATACATTTCGTTACCCCAGCCCAACCATGGTTTTTCTGCAATACCATCAAGGGCTGATGACCATAGAAGTAGACGAGTAGATATACCACCTTGTGATTCCATCTGTTCGTACCAATACATTGGATGGTACGGGCGCTGTTGTTGTTGATCGCTCGGAGTGAACGCAGTTGCGTATATACCAATAATTGTTCCGATGATGGCTGCAATCGCAATACGCTTCACGAGTGTGTACATCTTTTTACTTCTACCCTGAATATACGCACAACCCATTAAGCCTAATCCAACCACTAATCCGATTATCGCCCCCCTCGAACCGGTTCCCCACACCCCGAATATTACAAGCAGAATGCCTAACTTCAATATATTTTTTATTGTTTTTGAATTTTCAGTGGATATATGCAGCGCCATCAGAAATAAGCTCATGAGCAAATACGCCGCAAGATAGGTTGAACTTCCCCACAACCCCATGAGCTTAACTCCGACAAACCCAATATTTTTGTCCCACAACACACCTTCAGTTCCTACCATTGCATTGAAAAAATCAGGAGAGAACTGTACAAGAATTGCGAGCGCTGTCACAATTACTGCTGCAAATGATTGGATTCTCAAAACAAATAATCTCTTTTGAAGTGAGTTGGCCCACCAACTCAACCACCAAGCCAATCCAATCATCACTAGCCAAACCATTGCTCCATTAAGCCTTAATGCATCTCCCCACAATCCTTTTGTTGCATCCCCCAAAAATGACCATGCAATAAGTATTAGCCCATATATTGTCAAAGCTGTTAAACCAAAATGTATTGATCGATTAAGAGGATCTTCTGATGTATTTTTTTTCATCCACGTGTACATGATAAGGAATACTGTTACCCCAAGAATTAAGAGCCATTTCCCAACATGACCTTCGTAAACTAATGGTGGTGTTGTGATAACAGGAAGCAAAAAAACCGCGGCCACACAACCGCGGATAATCCAGTTCTTTGTGTTTTTCGTGGTTTCTTGACTCATTTATGAAGGAATTGGCGAAACAGAAACAGCTATTTTGTCTATAATGACATCATCTACAGTTGCCGTCAATATGCTTGTTCCCGCCTCATTTGATGAGAATATGCATGTTACTTTTCCTTGCTGAGTTTTTCCATTATCACAACTGATAACATCACTGCTGGCTCTATCGCTGGTCAGCGCCACATCTTTCCCTGATAGATATACTCCCTTGTGATTTTTTGCATGAACTGTCACCGTAACTTCCTCTGTTCCTCCGACCATGATTGGAGATGGTGTTTGTTCCGTGAAGCTTTTTTTTGGGCTGATACTATCTTCATCCTCCACTGATTCAAACCAAATTTTTGGGAAATTTGATATGAGCAATCCATTTGCTTTTACCTGTAGGGTTCGCTCCCCCGCATTTGAGGCAGTGACATACGCGATAACTAACCCCTGATTGTTGGTTAGCGATCCGCTATCAAATGTCACAACGTCTGTATCATCTCCTGTATCGATTTCAATAACATGATTTTTAAGCAATGTGCTGTCAGAAGACCTCACTACAACATTTACAATTACTGTGTCGTTCAAGTCTGCGATTGCGGATACGCGACTGACCGTAGCCGCCGAGCGTGTTGGGGAGATTTTTGATGGTGATTCTAAATCGAGATGGTATACGATTTCATTATTTCCTTCATCTTCGATGTGTATCGTGTCATGTATTGTATTGTATCTTTGTTTCTGGATCGTCGCGTAATAGGTGCCAGACATTATCGCAAAATTAACATTCGCTGAACCTATGATTTGTGTTGCATCTCGCTCTACTGCCCCTAGTTCTTTTGCAATTTTTGTGCGTGCTTTGTCTGTGTAGAGCGTTACTGTTGTTCCGCTTATCAAAATGTCGGCATTATTTCTAACCGAAATATTCGCTGATGCTTGCAAAGCACCACATGAGAGTACTGTTCCGCTTTTCATGCAGGATCCAGTGCCTTTAAATGATACTGCTGTTGTTGCATTATTTGAAATCTGTACAAGTCCCAGCAGACCATCTGTGGATTGAGATTGACTCACATATGTTGGATGTGAGATTTCAAGCGCCCCCGAATGAGTTGCTGCAAAATAGTATGTACCTCCTTTTTTTACTCGAGCTGATGTTCCTTCAAAAAATACATCGGCGTTTGTTAGCGATGCTCCTTCGTCGTCGTAGGGACGCACCGCTAGTGTGTATTCCAATTTTACTGGTTTTGAAATTATATTGAAATCAGATGAGGCCTGAATATTTCCTAATTCGATTTTTTCTGATGATACAAATCCGGGCGCAGAAACTGTTACCATACACCTGGTTCCTGTGATTGCATGGTCATATAGCAATTCTACCTCGTAACGATTTGGAATTGTTGTATCTGGTTTTACCATTCCTGATTGATGAATCATGCATTCAGATATGTGTATTTGTGGTGCCCTCTCGAGCGAATTGCCGAATTCGTCGGTCGCCATAAAAAATAATTTCATAGAGCGCTCTTGAGCACTTGCCGTTTGAACCCATGTAAACATCATTGATATGGCAATTACAAAAAACAGCGATTTTATACCTCGTGCAGCAGCAATAAACATAGGATATTTCAATTATATACAAAGGTATTATAGCATATACAAGATCAAGAAATCAAAACAAAATCCCCTCTTGCGAGGGGATTTGTTTTGGGTAACTAACCCAACGGTCGAACTAGTAGGAAACTGATCTACCAGTCAATGGCATTCCTCTAACCTCTGTAAGAGTGAGGGCAGAGCCATCTGACCACAATACTGGACTCATAACTTCTCCAGCAATACCTATTACCGCTGTCGTTTGGATTCCGATACTCAATGTATCGTTTGCTCCAATTGACGAGTCATTGGTGTCCAACGTTACGTAAACATAACGTGAGCTACCAGCAGAAACAGTAATGTCGGTGAAGTTTGCTGCATCGATCGCTGTATCTGAGAAACCAGCGTTAGCTGCTCCCAACGCGTACGTTGTTGTAGCGAGCTGGTTAGCAGAATCAATACTATCTTTGTAGACCTTCAATACACGAGTTCCAGCAAGTGAAATACCTGATGAGTTAACATCAAGATTCAATCCCTTAATGGTTGCTTCGTACCCGCCTACATTCGCAGTATTAGATATCTTCAAGATCGAGATTGTTTGCTCTGAAGACTTAGTTACAGTTCCAGATGGTGAGACCTTACCAGCGTCGTCTGAGTAGGCGATGCTGATCTTTGTTCTCAACGCATCCATTACGTTACCAGTCAAGGCAGTTTGTGTTGCACCTGTTGCAACACCAATCACGAGACCTGATGTAGCTGTAGCATTTGTGGTTGAGATAGCAAAACCAGATCCCAAACCGATAGCGTCAATGTAATCATCTTGAGCTGCAGTTGTTAAATCTGCATCTGAAGTGAAGATTGTTGCCCGGTGAGTTGAGGATGCTGATTCATTCTCTAGCCACGGTGTCAAGTCAGCTTTCAATGTCAATACAGTTGTTGATCCCTTTGCCAATTTGAATCCACCAGCAGCAAGGCCAGTCAAGTCAAATGAAGCTACAGGTACAGTTGATGTTTTGGAGTCATCCAAAGCGTCTACTGATCCCAACAGTGTTGAGCCATTGTAAAGCTTAAGGTTTCGCATTGTACCAGTTGAACTGAAAGGCACTGCAGTATTAACCGAGATCACGTCCGCAACTACGAACTTTTTGATCAAGACGTCTTCTGCATTTGATTCTTCAGCCAACTTGAACTTCGCAAACGTTTGGTCGGTTGAACCCAAGACAAGTTGATCGTCTTGTGGTGTGTCACCGTCAATTGTTACACGAAGTGATCCGTTAGTTGCAATGTTCAAACGTTGCAATCGTGGATCTGTTGATGTGTCAGATGTTGTTGTACTTGTTTCTACACCTGTAGCGACAACTGAATCAACCTGGATAGCACCATCAGTATCGTCGTCGTTCAAGTTAGATGTAGCAACACCAGCTGTTGACAAGATGTCAACGTACACGTCAACGACATACGTTTCACCAACACCAAGCGTTACGTTTGGAGATAGGTTAAATGTGTATGTTGTTGAGTCTGTGTCTGTCAATGACAGCGGTGATGAGTGCAACATTGTATCACCGTGCTTGATTGAAAGATTATCGAAGTAGTCTTTCAAGGTCACACCATCTGATGTTGTATCAACATCATCCTTCAACACAATTTGTGAGATGGTTGATGCTTCTGCTCCACCAGTGATGATGAATGAACCAGCACGGACATTTGCTGAACCAAGCACACCCAATGGACGTGATGATGTGTAGTTTGCCAATGATGGGTTCTTTCGAACGCTTACCGCACCTGATTTCACGGTCAATGTTCGACCAGAAATTGCTGTGGTTGAAAGTGCTGTCAATGAGACAGTACCATTAGCATTTGATGAGCCTGCTGCCAATGTCACAGATGTTGTGTCAGATGCAGCGATGGTTGAATCAGTCAAGTCACCGTGAACTTCTACAGTTCCAGTTGCACCTTCTTGAATTGTGAAGGAGTTTCCGAAGCTGAAGTCTGTTCCTGATGGACTTGATGCGTCACATGTCAATGAGCTCAATGTTGAGCCGATTTGTGAACCATCAAATGAAACTTTAACGTTCTTCAAGATGTTTGTTGCTGCATTACCTGTACATGAAATGTCCAAGTTCTTCACCTTCACAGGCTCACCTGAAGCTTTGAAGTTGAACTTCGCGAGCAATACGTTTGTTGCTCCGTCAGGGATGTTTCCTGTTGGTGAATCAGTTGAGATGGTTTGTGTCAATGAACCAGTGTTAATGGTTGTTGCGCCACCAGCTTGTGTAACTGCAAATGCAGAATTGTCATCTTGTGCAGGAACTGTGTAGACGTTGTAGTTCAAGTCTTTAACGACAATGTCTGTTTGCTCCTGGATACCGAATCGTACGGTACGATTAGTTCCACCCTTGATGTCGGCACGAACAGTCAACTGACGTTGTTGTCCTGAAGTGATCTTGAATCCACCATCTTCGGAACCAGTCAAGTCAAATGTTGCTGTACCGTTTGTGAGTGTTCCTAATGTGCTACCCAACTGTGTTGAGCCTTGGTACCACAATTCGAGGTTTTGTAGGTCATCGTCATCTGTTGAACCCACGTTTGTCAATGTAAGTGATTCCACCAACATGTCTTGTGAGTTTGCGTCGAGTCGGAATGTCCATAGGTCGTAGTCATCTTGTGGGTCGATCGTGTCTGCTGCTGCCGGTAATACGTTAGCAACATCCAAGAAAGCCAAGTCTGATACGACTGCTACTGTGTGGTTTTCACCACTTGCTGAACCTGATACAGAATCAGCACTTGATGTAATGTCGGCTGCTGCCAAGCTCCATCCAATTGTGATTCCTGCTGATGCGTCTTTGTTTACATCAACTCTCAAATCCAAGTTTGTTGTACCGCCTGCAGGAACTGTGAACAATCCACCTGATTTGGTGAATGTTGCAACACCCTTAGACACTGATTGTACTTGTGCTACGAGGTCTGCACCGTCGTAGAGATACATGTCGTCAAGGTCACTGTCTGAAGCAATACCACTTCTTCGCAATACGAGTGTGTCAACTTGCACGCTGTCTGATCCAGCTGAAAAGCTCAATCCGAGAACGTCTGCGCGTTGTCCACCTGCATTGTTACCAGCGTCTGTTACCAAAGTCATCGAACCTGGGTTTGATGTTGATGGTCCCACACTCAAGCTTCCGCCTGCTGGTGCTGGTGTTGGAGCTGGTGGCGTATCTGAATCGTCAAGACCGAGGTCTAGAGCGATTGATGTTGCCGCAGCTTCAACTGCTGCTGGATTGAAGTCTGAAGATGATGAAATATCACCTGAAGCTTCTGATCCCACATAGTTGACGAAGAAACCATCTGGAACGTCGTCAATCATTGTGTTCCATGCTGAACCATATAGTTCTACTGCAGCAGCTTCTGAAGTCACGTGACGGAGTTGTCCGCCAGCGTCAACAGCATATGTTGCAGGATCACTGGTGATTTTCACCATGCGAGCACCTGGTTTAGCTGTAACGTTTGCACCAATTTTGAATGATGCAATTTCTGCGTTTGAAACGGTTTTTACCAAACCGCCGTTATCTACTCCCTCGAGTTGGTCCATTGTGTACCATGTCAAGAAAGTTTTTTGTGTTGGGAAGACGTACTTCTTATTGCCGTGGTAGTAATATACTGTTGGCAATGATCCTTTGATGAGGTCTCCGTTTGCAACTTCAGCTGCTTGAGCTGTAAGAGGTGCTACAAATGCAGCAAGTCCTACGGACCATGTAACTGTTGCTACCACGGTAACCCATGCAAATGCACGCTTACCCAATCGAATAACATCGATCATATAGAATTTCTTTCTTTGCAATGTTGATTATATATCCCCTTCTTATTCGTGCGATCCCGAGTTAATACGGGACACGATTGAATCTTTTTGACTCTTGTGTGCCCGTATTTGCTACGGGACACACGATAAGGATGCATAACCACATTGTGTTTATTTAATAGCCGCTATATTTCGAATGCTTTCACACATTCCCGACCTTTGTAAAAATACAACTATTCCTCTCCCCCTTTGGATCATAGTGATCCTTATTGTACGTGAACTTGATCTTCACACCACAATTCGTTACATGCTGAGGAGATGCAAGGCTCTTTGTCTAGAACCTCTCATCTCACCATCATTATTCTGATTCCATCTCTTCATCTGCTTCTTTCCCAACCTCTTCTTCCTCGACCTCCGGATCCTCTTCGACAATTACATCAGCCTCAATCAACCCCTCTGATTTTGCGCTCACATTTTCAGTATCTATTTCGATAATTTTTTCTGTATTGGTTGTGTTTTCGGCCTCAAGACTGATTGTTTCTGATTGTTCTTCTGTTTCCTCCATAGCTACTTGGGACTCATCTTGTAACTTCGCAGCCGTCTTTTGCGCTTCGTTTACAACTGTTTTTACTTCTTTTACTTTTTCGATTGCTTCTTCAAATGCTTCGCTGTCCACTGATTCAGAGGCTTCTTTCACTACCTCAAGAGCTTCTTCTGCAGCTTCTTGGGCTTCTTGTAATTCCTCTTCCTCAACTAGCATCATTGGTGTGTTGGTACTTGCTACTGCATCTAGTATCAACAAAACCTCGTCAATTTCCGATGTTGCGTCCTTAAGCTTATCTTCTAGATTGTTTTTGATTTCTGTATCAACCACTTCATTTTCATTGTTATCTTCCTGCACTTCAGTGCGTGTATGTACAATCGCCTCGACTGCACTTACTGCCACCTCGTCAACCAATTCTTTTGCTTCATTGATTTCTGGGATCTCAACTGCAAGTTCTGCGGTTTTCTCTAGCACACGACCGATCTCTTCGCTCTTTACATCAACCGCACGAGCCGCCTCTCGAACAATTACAGGCTCCTCGCTTTCTGCTAGCTCAACCAACTCATTACTTGCTGTTTGAATCTCCGTTTCTAATCGCTCAATTGTTTTCTTGATATTTTCTTTTACCTCCTCCTCTTCAACCTCTGATACAAACGGCTGCGCTTTTAGTTTTACGACCTCATCTGCACGACGTGCTGCAAACTCGGTTCGAAGTGCAATTTTTGTGCTTTTATCTGACGTGAATGCTAGTTGTACTTTTTCTGAAATAATTTTGACGCCATAGAGAGCTTCACCTGACACACTTAAGCGCGCTGCGTTTACTGTTGAGATCCAACTTCCAAATGGAATGATAACTGCTAATGCGACAACCAAAACAGGTCGCATTGCGAGCGACCATTTATTTTGCGGTGAGAACCATCGTCTTTTATATGAATCGACTGTGGCTGCAAGTTGTTTTTCAACTAGTGGTGCTGGCATAGTGTTTTTCACCTGCATCATCAATAGTGCTTTATTTTTTGCCAACCACGCAGAATCGGCCGCACCAGCTTGCGGCTTATTTTTTAGTTCTCTTAATTGTTTTTCTAGTCTATCCATAGTTTAAGCTGCGCTTAAACACTCATGAACTGATGAACTAACGAACGTATGAACTCAGCAATCTCATGTTTGTAGCCACCAATATCAGTACGTGAGTTCTTCAGTTCTTTGGTTCTTAAGTTCTTCAGTGCCTCAGCTTTGCTGAGGCGATGAGTTCTTCGGTTCTTCAGTTGCGCCAAGATGGCGCTTAAGTGTTTTGACTGCGCGATGCATTGTTACGCGGACTGTCACTTGCGATTTATTCAAAATCTGCCCAATTTCTTTGTAACTCATTTGATCCATGAAACGGAAAATTATGAGTTCTCTATATTCATCCTTGAGGGATCGCACTGCCTTGAGTACTACTGAAAGTTCTTGATTGTTTGCAATTCGATCTATATTTGCTGATACCATGATTGCATCTGGATCGATTGCTTCAATAGATGTGTTTTGTCGCTTTGCGCGATAAAAATCCACAACGAGATTTCGTGCTATTCTATAAAGGAATGCACGGAAGTTTAGGACGCCCTCTTTTTTCTCACGAATTGCGGCCCAAGCTTTTAAAAAAACCTCTGAAGTGAGATCTTGCGCGTCTACCCTTGAACCGACCTTAAAGTAAATAAAGCGGTATATGGGCTCTGCGAAGCGATCGTAAAGTTCAGAAAAGGCTTCTGGGTCATTATCAAACTGTAGTTTCAAGACGAGTTGTTTGTTGTTGCCCTTCACAAAAGAAGACGTAATAATTAGATAAGTGTTACACCTGCGTGCAACATGACTTAAATTAGTGCATTTTCTCCCCTAGTTCCTCTGTTAAATGGACTACATAATATTATGTTGTGCACCAAAAGTCAATGTGATATGATATTTATGTCCAGACTAGTCTAGACGTTAGACATGTTTCTCAATAAATATGTATATTTCCCACCAAAACAACTCGTCACTGCCCTTGTCGATTTCAGAGACTGCTCGACTTTTTGGACTTTCTGATAAAACCATTCGTCGTGCCATCAAATCTCATGAACTTCCCGTAATGATCGTGAAGGGTCGCTATCGCATTCAATTTAAAGACGTTTTAGCTTGGTCACAAGAAAGACCTCGACTTTCCCGCGCTCGTGACACAAAAGGGATTGGTCAATTTATTGTAGGATGGCGTTCTGCTGAAGTTGAGGTTGTTGATGAAAGCAAGCCTCAACCGCAACCAGGCGGGCAGCTTCGTCTTATTGATTAATATGATTTCTCGCATTAAGAATTTTTTTGAAAGTCATTTTCAGAGTCGGTATAAGAAGCTCTACAAGCGCGCTCGAGCTTTGTTTGTTTTTGATATGATTTTGTTAGCTATGATTGGCGCTGTTTTGGTTGGCACGGCATTATTTTTTATTTTCCGTCAGCCCCCATCACTTCTTGTTATCACTTCGCAGACGTCTTCATCCGAGATCCGAGCTGGTGAACCAACAACTATAATTGCAACGCTCTCAAATCCAAGTGAAGTCGCACTCACTGATATTGAGCTGTCTGTGAAACCGCCAGACGAAATCGAGGTTGCTCGCGAGACGGGTCAGGTTATTAGTATAGATGATCTCCCTGCTGGCGCGTCTATTGATGTCCCACTTCGAGTTACCTTTTGGGGTGAAGTCGAGAATACACTTCGCCTACCTCTTCGGTCTACCGCAAGAACTCCAGAGCAGGAGATTGATATTGCACAGGGTGTGATCGTCCGCACTATTGAAGACCCTGCGATAACTCTTTCTTTCAATGAGATCTCGACGCTGTATGAGGGACAATTCTTTGCTCCTGAGATTACATTAAGTCAGAAAACTGACCTTGATATTTCAGATTTGCGTATTAGAGTATTGCGACATGATGGACTTTTGCATTCACCTTATTTTTCTGAAGATGGTGTATTACCCACCTTTGAGCCAGACACTGATCTTTTATTAAATTCTACACAGGAAAAGATTGTATCTGATCAAATTGATTTGGAGTATATCATAGTACGTGAAATTTCTGATGAAACAAGTGTTGTTCTTTCACGTGGCGTATTGAATGAGCCGGTGCAAAAGTTGGATGTATCATTTACAGCCTCAATTAATG
>NZCD01000030.1 GCA_002688135.1 Parcubacteria group bacterium | reverse complement strand
GCTGTTAGTAGACGGTTCGAGTACAATTGTAGCAATCGCGTCAGGATCTCCACGCACAAACTCGTTCGTAGTAGGAAACGACATAGCTTCATACTTCGGAGGAAACACTATTATGGGTGATAGTACGAGTGATACATTCACCGTCAATGCAACAAGTACTGCAAATTCGCCATTCACATTTCAAGAGGATGTAACAATAGGTATTGCAGCAGATGAAAATTTAGTGGTTTTCTCCTCATCAACATTTAAGAATGACGTTCGTATTGATGGACCATTTACAGTTAAAGGAAGTGCGATTTTTAATGGTGTAACAAAAGCAAGTACGTTCGTGCCATGGGCTAATGACTCATATGCTATGGGTGCACATACATTAGCTTGGGATGAGATTTTTACATCAGGAACCATCTATGTAGGAACATCAATCTTGTCATCAACACAGGACTCAAGCGATATAGGAAGCTATACAAATGCCTTCAATGATATTTTTGCATCCGGTACGATTTATTCTCAGCACCTCACTATCGATGGTGGGAACACACTCTTTTCCACAACAACTCCTCACTACTCAAGCTCAACACTGGCACATACTGCGGCAGATATCACGCTTATGGGTTCATTCACACAAGTGCCAGCGACATCTACACCGATAATCGGGGAGATAATTGATGGAACTAACTTGAATGCAATAACAGAATCATTCTTACAAGATAACTACCTATACGTAATCAGTAATGACAGTGATTTCATGCGTATTGTGGATGTATCAGAACCAACACAGCCTGCTATTGTCGGCGGAATTACATCTGCTGCGATTATTGAAGGTCCCAGAGACGTGGTTGTTGCAGGGGATTACGCATATATAGCAGCATTTGATGATGATACCTTTGCTGTTATTGATGTATCAGATCCAACAACTCCGCAGATAGTAGGCACATTGGTGGATACAACAAACTTAGATGGTATTAATGATGTTTTTGTTGCAGGAAAGTATGCCTACGTCACTATGTCAAACGATGACTCGATGAGAATTATTGATATATCAGACCCTACAAATCCGTTTCTGGTTGGAGGAATTCAGGATGGAAGTAATTTGAATCTCGCCACAGAGGTGCAGGTGGTAGGTAAGTATGCGTACATTTTAAGTTACCTAGATCAATCTATGAGAATTGCAGATGTATCAGACCCTGCGAACCCAGTGTTAGTGGGAGGGATAAAAGATACGACTAACTTGATTGCTCCTTCAGAAATTTATGTGGTGGGTAAATATGCTTATGAAGTTGGTGGAAGTACGACTGGATATTTTAATGTGATTGATATATCAGACCCATACAGCCCAACTATTGTCGGAACATTAAATGACAATACTAATCTAGATACACCCAACGGAATCAGGGTCGCTGGTGGGTATGCTTATGTATCAGTGTTATCTGACAACTCGATACGCATTATTGACATTTCAGACCCAACCAGCCCTACTATTGTGGGCGGCTTGAAAGATGATACAAACTTAGCAGGCCCAACTAATATAGAAATATCAGGAAAATATGCATATGTTACGCGATCCGGCTCCGATGCAGTAACAGTAATTGATCTGTTTGGTGCTGATATACCAACTGCAGATATCGGAAGTATTGCCAGTGGCATCCTCAATGTAAGAGGCTCTGGGCGTATTGGAACCGACTTGAGAGTAGGGAATTCATTGATGGTCGGTTTGAGTGGAATTAGTACCATGGGGAATATACACACAAACGGAAGCCTATCATTTGCGTCTAGTTCAAAGTTCACATCAATCCCAACAAATGCAGATGGTGAAACAGGATTTCAATTTGATGTAGTGAACGCAGATGTTAATCTGGGAAACTTCGTGTCTTTTACGACTACCACGGCAGACGGAGAGGTAACGCAGACACTTCTTGAAATTGGATATGATATAAATCCAAGCGGAGAATACTCAACAGCCACATTTTTTTCCAGTGTTCAGGATGTTGTAGGCGCAACCGCATTTCATTTTGATACTGAAGACACAATATCCTCATCTACGGATGCGCTAGACAGAACACTTTTCACTGTATCAAATGCAAACACTCCCAAATTTCACATCAGTGGAGGTGGTAATGTATACGCAAATGAGTCCTTCAACGCAAACTCAACAGAGTTCGGAATTGGTGACCTTGCCGAGTATGTTGATATGACACCAGGATCAGATGTAGTTACTGGTGATGTGGTTATGCCAGACCCAGAGAATCCAACTAAATTCAAAAAGGTAGAACAAGCATATTCAAGTTCAGCAGCAGGTATAATTTCAAATACAGCTGCGTTTGTGATGGGATCACGTGGAGATAACCGCGCAGCGCTTGCATTGGCTGGGCTAGTCTACACACATGTTTCAGACGAAAGCGGGCCAATTAAAGTAGGAGATATGCTGGTAACCGCTTCAGAGCCGGGATATCTCATGAAATATGATCCAAACCTAGCTAGTGGCGTAAATGCAATCGTAGTAGCGACCGCACTTGAAAACCACGAAGATGGATTAGGAACAATAAAAACACTTGTACGTGCAGGAATGATGACATCAAGTACAACATTAACGATAGGAGAGAATGCAGATGGAAGCCTATCATCTCCAACTGCATCAGATTTATTAGCAACTGCAATTACATCAACTCGCGGCACATGGGCTATAGATCAGGACGGTAAGATTTCTGTAAAGCGAATCACATCTGAAGAATATGTTGTTGAGCAGAATCTCAATGCACCTACAATAGGCGAGGGTGTAATTGAGACTGGCGAAAGTTCACTCACTATCATTACACCAGCAGTACAAGAAAACTCAAAGATTTTTGTAAGTTTCTTAACTAATCTTGCTGGACGTAGTTATCATATTTCAGATAAGAAACCAGGAGAATCATTTACCATCATGCTGTCATCAGCAGTATCAGAATACACACTACTTGATTGGTGGATAGTCCAAAAAGAAGGAGTTGAAACAGAAATTGAAGCAGCACAGGCGCCGCCAGTTCCATTTGGCGAGCCAGCACAAGCAGCTCAAACACTAGAAGAAACTATTTCAGAAGAACCAATCCCAGTTTTCGAAGATTTCGAAAACACTGAAGAACAGGTAGACTCATCATTAGTGGAGGAGGAAGTTGTTGATGAGACAATAGAAGAGGAAGCTAGCGAACCTGAAGAAATAGAAGAAACAATCCCTCCTTCAGAACAAAATGAAGAGGTTGCAGACGAAGAGGCTGCTGAAGAGGTGGTTATTGAAGAGGTTGTTGAGGAAGAAGTAGTAGCAGCAGAGGAGGTAGTCGTTGAGGAAGAAGAACAAACAGCCCAAGAAATCCTAGAAGAAATAATAGAAGAAGAAGCGCAAGAGCAAGAAGAGGTGGTCCCAGTCGAAGAAGTCGTTGAGGAGGTAATTGAAGAGGAGGAAGCTATTTAATCAACAAGATATGGAAGCACATGAAGCAGGTCAGCCGGATTTTGAATACAATCAAATTACAGATCATATATTTCTCGGCACAAACGCATGTTGCGTAGATCATTTCAAAGACGAGTTACTAAAAAAAGGAGTGAAGTCTGACATCTCACTAGAAAAAGAACGTTTAGACGCGCCATATGGAGTAGATTTATTTTTATGGCTCCCAACAGTAGATCATACACCGCCAAATCCATCGCAAATCAAATCTGGAGTCGACATGATCGCATCACTCGTCGCGCAAAACGAAAAAGTTTATGTACATTGTAAAAATGGACATGGACGAGCACCAACATTAGTCGCAGCATATCTCATAAGCACAGGAATGACAGTAGATGAAGCAATAGCAGAAATAAAATCAAAACGACCAGTCATTCACCTCGAAGATTCCCAGGTAGAAGCTCTAAAATCACTTTAATAAAAGCGCCCCCACGGGCGTTTTTTGGTTCTTGATATAAGCCCCACAAGCTGTTATACTCCTGACACTATGCCACAGATAGTACGAAAATTGTTAGAAGAAAAAGATACTCAATTGGTATGTGATGATGAAACATGTGCATTATTCCTTGCACGCGAGCAAGAAGGAGGTGTGACACGAGACGAAAATCCGGAAAATCACATGTGTGTATATTTTGCGCCGTACGATGTTGTAGCAAAAGAAGTTTTTATCGGAATGCATATCAAAGCTCGCACATGGTTATTCAATGGAGGACATTTAGATAAGGATGAGACAGTTGACCAGGCGCTGCCGCGAGAGATGGAAGAGGAGTGGGGGATGGTCATAGAAACACCATCAAAACCTCATTTACTGACAACAACAGATATTAATAATCCAGGTGTACAAACATGCCGCAAACATTTTGACGTCTGGTATTTCATTCCTGTTCAAAAAGAAACATTTTCGCCAAACAAAGAATTATTGGCAGAGGAATTTACAAGCATTCAATGGATGTCTATCGAGGAGGCGTATAACAAAGTATCAGATCCTGCGACAAAACAAGCTCTGGATCGTATCACAACTTTATTATGAAAATCGGAATTGTAGGGCTGCCGAATGTAGGGAAATCGACTTTATTCAAGGCACTCACCAAAAAACAAACATTAATTGCGAATTACGCATTTGCAACAATCGACCCATCAGTCGGTATTGTTGATGTGCCAGATGAGCGACTAGACAAACTCGCGGAAATTTCAAAATCACAAAAAGTGGTTCCATCAACAATCGAATTCGTTGATATCGCAGGATTAGTAAAAGGCGCATCAGAAGGTGAAGGTTTGGGAAACCAATTTCTTGCACACATCCGAGAAGTAGATGCGATAGCTCATGTCATACGAGCATTCACAGATAAAGATGTAATGCATGTTCACGGAGACATCGATCCAGAAAACGATCTTGATGTAATAATCATAGAACTTGCAATGGCAGATCTCGCAACAGTAGAAAAACGCATCGACAAAACAAAAAGCAACATGAAAGCAGGAACATCAAAAGAACTCGAAAAAGAACTCTCCATTTTAGAGAAATTCAAATCAGTTCTAGATGAGGGAAAGCCAATCATCGACATTATTGAGGAGGAAGAAAAATATCTCGCAAAAGAACTTTCTCTGTTAACAGCAAAGCCATACTTCATAATCCAAAATACAGACGAAGGTGCAGATGAAGAATTAAAAGGAACATTCAGCTGCCCAATTGTAAAAATCTCCGCAAAAATCGAAGCAGAACTTTCAGAACTTTCAAACGAAGAAGCCCAGGAATTTTTAAAAGATTTAGGTATGAAAGAAAGCGGATTAGTTCGTGTAATCAAAACAGGACAGGAGCTACTAAATCTCATGACATATTTAACTTCTGGAGAATTAGAATCCCGCGCATGGAAAATCCCAAAAGGAACAGCAGCACCACAAGCCGCCGGAAAAATCCATGGAGATTTTGAAAAGAAATTCATTGCGGCAGAAATCGCAACCTATGATGATTTTGTAGAACACAAAGGATGGAGCGGGTTAAAAGAAGTTGGAAAGGTTCGACTTGAAGGAAAAACATATATCATGCAAGATGGAGATGTATGCTTCTTTAAAATAGGAGGCTAATATAATGACCTTAGTAACACAATTATATGGGATTTTTCGATAGATTTAAAAAAGCACCTACAGATGATGGAGCTAGGGAGCGCCGCGAGAGATTTAAAGAAAGCATGGAGCAGCCGCTGGATCTGCCACCTGAATCAAAAGAGGTGCGCAAAGAAAAAATTGAGAGAGTAAATGAAATGATCGCTGGCACTTTTAAGGAACGCGAGGAACATTTTGATGACATAGAAAAGATTTTAGAAGAAGGCAGCTTATCGTTAGTAGACCTCGCAAGGCTATCAGCAAAAGCAGGTAGACTAACAACCCTACTTGCCGATCGTGCGACGTACATAAAGGATAAGTATAACGAATTGCATGTAGTATCAGACGAAAGCGAGGATGAGAAAAATTTCGCAGCAAATGTTTTTGCTGAACGAGATAAATCTTCAAAAAGTGAATTTAGCATCTGGAAACTTGAGATTGATAAGGAAATACTTGAGTTTGAAAATAAACTAGGGAAGAAGGATTCTGAAACAAGAGAGGGGCTGGTGGATGAAGTTCGAACTTTTTTTATACACTCCGCCCCTGTTCAGCGACATACCTCGCAACCTCCTCAAGCATTTCTTGTGCGACCACTTGCGGCTCCTCGACTGAATAAATCTGCACGTCACCAAAAGATTGATACGGCACATATCTCTCCCTAAACTTTTTACGTTCCCTTTCTTCCTTTAGTCCGAATCCTCTTTTAAGCTGTCTCTCTACGACGATATCCTCACTCTCATCAATGGATCGTGACGGCAGCAGAAGAATACTGAGCTCTTTTTTTATTGTTTGTGTGTGCTTGTGAACTAGATCTGAACATTCCTCGTGCACGAGAAACCCCGATGACAGCATCCACACCATCCTTTGCGTGTGCTTTTTCAGCAGCGTGTAAAACAATTCTGAGTTTGCGTGACAATATGATTCGTAACCTTGACTCCTAATGTACTCACCTATATTCCCTATTTGGTTGCAAAATTCGAGATCTAGATCAATGCAATTGTAGTCGAGTAACTGCGCCAATATTTTTCCTGAGGTTGACTTACCAACACCTCCAGGTCCAACAATAAATACATTCATATGTATTGATCATACTCTGTATTCTACGAAAACAAAATACCGCCAGCTTGAACTGACGGTATTTTTCAGGCCCACTTGGATTCGAACCAAGAACTCAGCTTTTGGAGAGCTATATTTTAGCCATTGAAACTATGGGCCCTTATGTTATTCGTTTTTTGATCGCGCCGATTGCGAGGCAAATCGGGTCAAGTATAGCAATCAATAATCCGGAAAGCAATCCGTGGTGTTTGGTGAAATAGTATCTAATTGATTTGTTCCAGATGGATTGTTTTTTCCAGAATCCTACTTTTTTGAAGCTTGCTCCGCCGATGTGTGTGATGGCGATTGATGGAGTGTAATATACTTTTAATCCTGCGCGCCACGTTCTCAAACAATAATCTGTCTCTTCAAACCATAGGAAAATATTTCCATCGAGTTTTCCGACATTGTGGAGTGCTTTTTTTGTAATGAGAAAAAAAGCGCCTTTCACATGATCCACCTGCATTTCTTTATTTTCATTCCATTTTCCTTTTGGCGCGACGGAAAAGTATTTTGTATGTCCTATTGTTTTAGTCAGTCCTAAACGTCGTGCTATTTGCCCGCGAATAGTTGGGAATGCTCCGGCTGATCCTTGTTTTGATCCATCTTCATTTTCTATTTTGCACCCAATGACGCCGGCGTCTGAATGATCTTCAATAAACGCAATTGATTTGCTTAGTGTATTTTTCCTTATACGCGCATCTGGATTAAGCAACAGTGCGTGTGGGGAAATCATCATATCAATTCCCAAATTACATCCTTGTGCAAATCCGAGATTTTTTTGACTTTCAAACACATTAAACATTTCAACATGATCGTTTGAAAAAGAAAAAGAGCGTAGCATTGCAACACTCTCATCTTCTGATGCATTATCAACCACGATCACTTCACATGGAATATCAGCATGTGTATCAATGGACTCAAGGC
>NZCD01000029.1 GCA_002688135.1 Parcubacteria group bacterium | reverse complement strand
GTACGAAAACTAAAACAATATTTACATGTACAAATTGTGATGCTCAGTCCCCAAAATGGGCTGGGCAGTGCTTTGAGTGTAATAAATGGGGAACGATGGTTGAGGAGAGCCCCGCGGTTACAGGAGTACAAAAAAACTCAATTAAAGGCTCCCCTACCAAAACACAATCTCTCACAAAAATTGATACACAAAAAGTTGCTCGCGTGAAAACCAATATAGATGAAATGGATCGTGTTTTGGGTGGTGGAATTGTGCCAGGCTCCATCATGTTATTAGCCGGAGAACCTGGAATTGGAAAATCAACTCTCATTTTGCAAGTTGCAGATAAGCTAGCCAACAAGCAATCTTCGGTACTATATTTTTCTGGTGAAGAATCAGGTTCTCAAGTAGCTAGACGCTCACAAAGATTAGGTATCACAAATGAACACATTTTGTACTCAGAAGAAACACTCGCTGAAAATATCGCTGCAACTCTCGAAAAAGAAAAACCAACATGCGCAATTATAGATTCTATCCAAACAATCCAATCCCCTGTTTCTGACGCTGCTGCTGGAAGCATTTCACAAGTTCGTGCTGCAGCAGCAATCATCACAACCGCAGCGAAAAAAAATAACATTCCTGTATTTTTAATAGGTCATGTAAACAAAGAAGGAGGAGTTGCAGGACCAAAAACCCTCGAACATCTCATCGATGCATTATTTTTAATTGAAGGAGAGCGCTCTGGAGAAACCAGAATCCTACGAGCTTTAAAAAATCGATTCGGTCCAGTTGATGAAATTGGAATGTTTATGATGGATGAAAAAGGAATGCAGCAAGTCACAAACCCTTCAGAATTATTATTAGAAGAACGACCAGAGGCAAGTTCAGGATCTGTTGTTACAAGTATCATAGAAGGCACGCGACCAATTCTTGTCGAAGTCCAAGCACTCGTCACCAAAACACAATTCGGATTCCCTCAACGCCGCGCTTCAGGATTTGATCTAAATAGATTACAAATCATCATCGCAATTCTATCAAAACGAATGAAACTTCCGCTCGATAGTTACGATGTGTTTGTGAATGTTTCAGGAGGCATGAAAATAAAAGAACGTGCTGCAGATGTCGCAGTCGCAACCGCAATTGTATCCGCACTTAAAGACAAACCGGTTTCCAAAAAAATAATCACCTTCGGCGAAATCGGATTAGGAGGAGAAATCCGCTCAATCCCCCACTTTGAAAAAAGAATAAAAGAAGCAGCACGACTCGGATTCACTTACGCAATCGTCCCCAAAAAACATTCAAAAATATCAACAAAACTGAACATCGTAGAACTATCAAACATCGAATCCCTAATCCAAAAACTCACTCAAAAATAAAATTTATTCCATATGAACTTTTTGTCGGAGGATGTCGAGTTTTGCCCAAATCTCTGGATAACGCATTTTATTTGGATCTGAAGCGAATAATTTTTTTGCAGAATTTTGTGCAAGTTCAATTAATGCAACATCCTTCAAACTCGCTAATTTCAAATCCGGAAATCCAGACTGCACCGTTCCATACATATCCCCCGGCCCACGCATCTTCAAATCATGTTGAGCTAAAATAAATCCATCATCATGTTTTTCAAAAATTCGTAATCGATAATTTGTCTCATCTGATTCTTTCGTCGTAAACAAGAAACAAAATGACTGATGCGAAGATCTCCCAATCCTACCTCGAAATTGATGCAACTGCGCCAACCCAAATCGTTCAGAGCCCTCAATAATCATCACCGTAGCACCAGGAACATCCACACCAACCTCAATCACACTCGTCGCAACTAATATATCAATCTCCCCCGCCGCCATCCGAGCCATAATCTCTTCTTTCTGCTTAGACTTCATTTTCCCCGTCAACATCTCAACTTTATAATTTTTAAATGACCCAACAGACAATCTCTCAAAGACCGTCTGTACACTCGCCGCATCAATCACATCAGAATCCTCAATCATTGGACACACCACAAAACACTGCCGATCGCGATCCAAATGATTTTTTATAAATTTATATGTCTTATCCCTATCATCATCTTTCGCTATCTTTGTCTGAATCGGTTTACGCCCTTTTGGTTTCTCACGAATAATCGAAACATCCAACTCTCCATACAACACCAAAGAAGCACTGCGCGGAATCGGCGTCGCTGTCATAGATAAAAAATGCGGCATCATATCACCTTTCATTCTGTCTTTTATTGATCGCCTTTGCTTAACACCAAATCGATGCTGCTCATCAACAATCACCAATCCCAAATCATTAATCTTCAAAGGATCATGAAGCAATGCATGCGTCCCAATCAAAATCTTCAACCCTCCATGTCCCAACAAATTCCCAAATTGTTTTTTTGTTAACGCCTCATCAGAACCATTAATTCTCCGAAAACTTCTCGTATACAATCCAATCCCAACCGTCATATCCGCAAACAACTCACTCAACGTTTCAAAATGCTGTCGAGCTAAAATCTCGGTCGGCGCCATCAAAATACTCACCGAATCCTGCAAAGCAACATGATACATAAGCATCGCTGCAACAACCGTCTTCCCAGAACCAACATCCCCCTGCAACAATCGATTCATTGGATGACCCTTTTTCAAATCCAACAACATCGCCCACGCAGATTTCTTCTGATCATCAGTTAATTGATACGGCAATCCGCCCACAAAATGCTGCAACAACTTTTCATCAACCTCAAACGATGGAGATGAAAACGCCAACAACTCCTCCTTCGTCAACAAACTCCGCAACTGCAACAAAAACAACTCATCAAACTTCAAACGCTTTTGCGCCATCCGCAAATGCTTCCAGCTTTTAGGCGCATGAATCGCGCGCATCGCCTCATCAATACGCATCAATCCCACACGACTACGCATCAACTCTGGCAACCACTCCTGCATATCACTCTTTTTCAAAGCTTGAGAAACAAAAAAACGCATCTGCTTATGCGTCAAACCTTTCGTCAATCCATAGCGTGCCACAATACTATTTGCGTGCAAAGATTGCTCCTTAACTTTCTCATGTTCCGGCGTTCGCATCTGCAATCCAAACTGATCCTCATGAACTTTCCCAGAAAAATAAACCTGATCTCCAGGCTTCAATGTCTTTTGAATAAATCGATTCCCAAACCAGACAATCCGCATCGAACCAGAATTATCATTCACCAATGCTTCTGTAACGGTCGTCTTCCGTCGAAAACTTCGCTTTGCCTGCAACAATTCAATCCGACCCTTAATCGTCACAACCTCTCCAGCCTGAACTTTATCGATAGGCATAACAGACCGACGATCCTGATAATCAACCGGATAATAATGCAACAAATCGGAAACAGTCTCAACAGACAGCTTCTTAAACTTCGACCCCAATTTCTTGGCCAATCCAGAAAGAGTTGTAACTAGTTCATCACATGACATAGATCTCACTTTACCACATTGACTCAAAACCTGCATTTTCGTATACTTTAGACATAATGAGAGGTTGTTACTACGCCTCATCAACTCGAGGAATCGCGCCAAATGGGATGAGATGTGACCACGCGGGTATTACAACGAGATAAAATTCGTCAAATGGGATGGAATGTACTGATCTGGAACAAAATCGGAAACGAGGCGTACTGAGAGGTACGTCGAGTAACGATTTTGTGAAGATCAGTGCAGTCCGCCCATTTCACGAATTTTAATATAGGGAGAGGTGGCAGAGTGGTCGAATGCAACAGATTGCTAATCTGTGACCCTCCGGGGTCTCGCTGGTTCGAATCCAGTCCTCTCCGATTTCAAATCGAAAACAAAAATTAATCACTCGCAATATGGAGGAAGCACCATCAACAATCAAAAACAAGCTCTTCGAATTTAAATACCCGTCATTCGAAAAACACCGCCGCGGAACAGTGTGGTATATCGGCGCACTCATTGTGACCGTACTGCTAATCATGTATGCACTAACAACCGCAAATTTCTTATTCGCGCTCTTGCTTGTTTTATTTGCATTTGTTGTCTTCATTCACGATCTTCGTGATCCTGCAGAACACACATGCGTCATTACAGATGCCGGAATATACATTGACGGACAATTCCATCCATATTCTCGATTCACTGGATTTTGGCTAGCATACGAACCACCAACAGTAAAAACATTGTATCTCTCTACAGACGGGATAATCCGCTCACACTTCGGAATTCCGATGGGTGACGTAGATCCTATCGAATTGAGACGTTGGCTCCGCCGCGTAGTCCTAGAAGATCTAGAACGCGACGACGAACCAATGTCCGAGCAAATCGCTCGCATCCTCAAAATCTAGGGATCTAAAAATCGAGAAAAAAAACGAAAAATCGATTCTCATATTATCATCCCGAGTAAAGCCGAGGGATCCCTTTTAAAACATCCCCTTGTGATACATATGCCAATGAAGCTTCTGAAGCTGACGAAGCTAAAAACTAAATCAGCCCCTGTAGTTTAATGGATAAAACGGTGGCTTGCGGAGCCACTAATCTAAGTTCGATTCTTGGTGGGGGCATATGGAGAACTTGTGTTCTCCCGAATACTCATACAGTGATTATTCGACAGAACACAAAAGGATCATTCACATGAAACGAGTAAAGAATATAATTCTTGACTTCTCTCAATATCTTCTCGACCTTTTACTCGGTTTTTTTGCTCTGTTTCTCGGAGCTTTCTGCATGGCCGCAGCAATTTCTGTTGGGATAACATTCGTAGGCATCTGGCTTGCTGTAACAAGCGGATTAGCACTACAATCAGGAATACAAATCCTAACACACAGATCCCCCAATCACCCCTTCGCAAAAACAACCGCCGACACATAATCACACCCGGCTGCCCTCAAAACGTCCGCGCACGAAGTAAGTGTCGAGCACGTCGTAGCGACATCGTCAACTAATATCACTCTACGGGGTGGTTTTTTTATTATTGAAAAAGCATCTTTAACATTTGCACGACGATCCTCACCCACCATATCAACCTGCCGCGCAGTCGCACGCGATCGAACCAACAAATCTTCACATTTCACACCCAACGTATCCGCAACGTATTTCCCAATCAATTCAGCTTGATTAAATCCCCTAGTCGCAAATCTTTTCTTATACAAAGGAACTGGAACAACTACTTGGAAGTCCAACTTCGAAGTTGGACTTCCAAGTAGATTGGCGCACATTTTTCCCATTTTTTCTCCCATCATCTCAATATAATCATATTTGCATAGTCGAACCACGTGTTGTGCGACTGATTTAGCATAACTTGTGACCGCTACAACCTGATCTAAACTCGATGAACAACCCACATGAACCTCACCATTTGGCGAAGGTCGATCACAATCCGGACACAAAAAAACACCACTAACATCAATGGTGCTGATGCATGAAAAACACAATACTGAACCCTCCTCACCGCACACACTACAAAATTGCGGCAATATACGATCCAAAATTACATCAATCATTAAAAAGTTTTATCTGACCACGTCGCTCGACTCACTAACCAACTATCACCAGAAACAACCATTTCCACAAACGCTCTCTGACGATATTCCTTTTCATCTCCATTAGAACGCTCTATACGCATAGCCAAAACCTCAAGACTTGCATCAGAGCTTGAACGCTCAACAATCTTCGCCGACAACGCAGAAGACACAATCTGATCAGGCCCATCTTCTTTATTTTTCACCTCTAATTTCAAACCACGCAAATAATCACGAACATCAACAGTTGCAAAATATCCCGCATCATCAAAATTCTCAAAATCATTATCTGGTGAATAACTTCCCCACAACTCCACAAATACACGAGCAGTTTGCTTAATCTTCTCACCTTCCGGATCATCAATCACAATTTCATCATCAAACTCAACCTCAAGCGGCGGAACGTCATCTGGCACAACCATATCCTCATCCGAAATCTCATAAAACTCCTCATCAAACGAAATATCCTCATCATCATACGATCGATCTTTCGAACCAAAATAAAACACAGCAACTAAAACTGCGATAACTAAAACCAATATACCTATAACTAATGGAAGTTTTTTATGTACAAACATATATATCGAACCCAAGCTTAAATATCAGCTGCTTCAGCCTCCTTACCCTCCTTAGCCTGCTTTTGCTTTAATAATGCCTTTGGATCAGTGGTCACCAACTGCGTTTCCTGAAACGACGCCGCAACATAAATTGATGCATGTTTTGATCCTGCAAAAAAGATACCATATCCAGGCTTTGCTTCCAACAACAAATGTTTTTCAGAATCAGTAAGCAAGAATGTCTTTTGAATCACATCAATCGCAGCCGGAGATTGTTTCAACAATAACTGCAACGCAGAGTTATTCACAATCGCCTGTCCATAAGGACTGCGCAAAAAGTCATTTACATCTTGCGTGATAGTCGTCACACCTAAGAAATACTTACGACCACGTTTCACAAGCGCGAACAAAAACTTCGCACTATCCTCAAACTGCATAATCCACCACGCCTCATCAACCACCAAAATGCGCTGCTTCTTTTCACTTCGCACAACATTCCAGATATACGCCATCAACAAATACACCGCCATCGGACGCAACTCATCTTCCAAATCTCGCACACTAAACACAACCAAATTATTATTAGTCTGAACTGTTGTTGGTGAATTAAACAAACCAGAAAATGTTCCTTCGGTATACTTTTTCAATTTAATAATAATATTTTTCGTACCTTCCATTCCCTCCAAAATATCCAGGAAATCCGTCATGATCGGAGACTCTACTTTTGAAAAATCAGAATCCGGCGTAATATCTTTTTTCGCATACGTCTCAAGCAACGCGCGATCAAGCAAAGAATCTTCGGCTGGCGTAACATCAACCAAAACTAAACGCAACAAACCTTTCACAATCGTCACAGCACTTCGAATCAAATCCTCACCTTCAGTTTGTCCTTCCATTGGCCGCGGCAAATCAAATGGATTTACTTTATTTTTACTCGACAATGAAATATTAATATAAGTTCCACCAACAGCATCTGAAACAGCTTTATATTCCATTTCTGGATCAATAACGATCACTTCAGATCCTAACATCAACAAACGCAAAATCTCCAACTTAATCGCAAAAGATTTTCCCGCACCAGAAGTAGCAAAAACAACCATGTGCCCATTTTGCAAACTAAACCGATCAAAAATAATCAAGCTACGATTATGATTATTAATACCGTACAACACACCAGAGCTGGAAGTTAAATCTGCACTCATGAACGGAAATGATGTCGCACATGGCGAACTCGACAAATTAAATGTAATCATTAATTCATCCGTAGCCAGCGGTATCGTAGAATTAAAACCTGCTTCTGCCTGATAAAATACTTTTTTCGTATATACCAATTTACTACTAAACATCCCCTCCAATTCATCTGTAAGCTGATCCAGCTCTTTCACACTCTTTGCATAATAACTCACATACAATGCAAACTGGAAAAAATGTTCAATCCCCTGTGTAAGATCATCTCGTAACTTTTCAATATCCTGCAATGCGGCTTCACGCAATGGATCACGCGGCGCACCACTTTGCGCATCAAACATCAACTGCGCTTGAACCTCACCAACCTTTTTCTGCAACTGTTTCAAAATAATTGGCGCTGGAATCGGATAAAAAAACATGCTCACATCAACCGTTTTGTTGATGTTCATAATTGGCCCAAACCATCCTACAGCTAAATACCGAGGATAAGTCATCACAAACATGGTACGAACATACGTGTCACCCAATCGCAAATAAGACGACTCTATCTTCATCGCCTGCGGTGCAATAACATCATGAATAGAAACAACACCACGTCGATAGACACGCTCTTCCTGCAAAGCAGACAAGTCATACTTCGCCTCCTTAGCTTCCGCAGAAACATGCTTCTTCACTTTTGTTTTTGGTTTGTTTAGATTAAAAGCCATATCATTTAGTTGGTAGTTGGTAGCGAGTAGTGAGTAGAAACAGACTTTTGCAAATTTGAAACCAATTTATTGAGCATCCTCATAACCTCCTCCAACAAAGACTCAACGATGTCAGTTGCGTTGCCTTGTAATAAATTTAATTTCTTGCAAATAATCAATTGCGTTTCCAGTTCAGCGCCAGAACCATACACATTCGTCAAAAAATTTCTAAAATCCTTGCGGGAACTACGACGGCTTCCTTCTGCTATATTTG
>NZCD01000028.1 GCA_002688135.1 Parcubacteria group bacterium | reverse complement strand
CCTCCCACGAAAGACGTATTGGCATTTTAAGAAACATGGGTTTACGAATATTCAATCGAAACAACGAACGAAGTAAACGATCAAGTCGATCCGCAGTAATAAATGGCTCACCGCCAAACGTATTCGGACAGGAAATATTGATCGTATAAATATCACCAACTCCGCTTTCAATTATTCGAGAAAGACATTGCGTGTAGTCGGCAACTCCAGCGTCGGTGTCCGCGGTATCGTGGCAATTGGTTTTTCCAATGGAAATACTTCTCACAAAATCATCATCCAAATCTCTTGTTTTTTCAATAATCTTCTCAACGCCAATATTCTTCAAGCCATAATTCACAACAAGCGCGCGCGAGTGCGGAAGACGAACAGCTCGAGGTTTCGGGTTGCCTGCATAAGGATGAAGCGTGATGGTGCCGACCTGCATAAATCCAAAACCAACATCTTCCATGATATTCGTAAGATCAGCATTTTTATCAAACCCAGCAGAAAGCCCAGCCGGATTTGGAAAATTGAGCCCGCATATAGTTTGATTAAGAGAGGAGTGATCGAATCTAAACAGACAGCGAGTTATGTTTTTTAGAACTCGAGACCTTCCCAAAACACCGCCAAACTTTATAAACCAATCATGGACATTCTCTGGATCGCACGCAAACAGAACAGGCTTTACTAATTGTTTGTAGAGGTGTGAAAACATCCGATATTTCATATGGAAATCAAACGTAATACGTAATTAACAAAAGCATCTTGACCTAGTATCTCTATTGATATAACATATTGCAACAATCAATGCTACGAAAATACAGCTTTAACTCTTAGCATACAAACAATAACATCTTTGCGGGTGTGGTATAGTGGCTTATTATTTCTGCCTTCCAAGCAGACGATGCGGGTTCGATTCCCGCCACCCGCTTATACAAAAATAACCCGACAGGGTTATTTTTGTATAAGCGGCATAGAAATTTGCGGAGCAACACGTTCTCAAGTTTATACTCCTTTATGGGGTGCTCCAAAAAACTTGTCCTTGTGACGATTTTTTGTTTGAGTGTATACATATAGTTGACAACATTTAAAATCTATGATATAATAAAGCTGTAAACAAGTAGTACAAAGTTATATGAAAAATATACCCAACATGAAAGAACAAATTATAGCGCACCTCAAGACTCATGATGATATAAGGCGCTGTTGTCAAATTTTTTTGTGTCACTTTTTGAATGCCAAGGCATAAGGCGGGATTTTTTTGTTATAATAGAATTATGAAATACAAACACACGCAAATTGGATGGGTCATAATGATAGTGTTGCTTCTTGTGACTTTTGGTATTTTTGCATCGAGTTTTTTTGTTGATGAGGCTTTTGGGAAAAATATTTTGATGGCTGGAGGTTTATTGTTTTTAGTATTGTCAGGGATGTTTTCAACATTAACCGTTGAAATAACGCAGTACGAATTGAAATGGTATTTTGGTCCGATTCCGCTGATCAAGCGAAGCATAGAATTATCAGACATTCTGTCAGTTAAAAAAACAAAAACAAAAATTATAGAAGGATGGGGGATTCATTACACTCGTCGCGGCTGGCTTTATAATGTTTCTGGACGTGATGCCATACTCATCACAAAATCAGACGGCACGACAGCCACGACAGCTATGATAGGAACAGATGAGCCGGAGACATTGATTAAGATGCTCGGGCACTGATAGGAAAGAAAAGCAGAAAATCGGCAGGAAGCCGGTTTTTTTGACCTCAAAATCGACATATGATAACCTCCGATCTCGTTCGTTGAACAAAAGGAGTAAGAAATGATCGGAATGCACAGGCCCGCAGAAATAGTAATCATGCGACATGCAGAATACTATTGGAATATTGCGTATCAATGCGATTTTCAGTTCGACAGCTTGGATGATGTGCCTCCTGAAATTGTCGATGTAGTCGAGCAGTATGTACCGCTCACTCCAAAAGGAAAAGAGCAGGCAATCGCAACCGGCCACGCTCTGGCAAAAATGTACCCCGGAGGATTTGACGCGATTTTTTTCAGTCCATGGGATCGTGTCGATCAAACACTGGATTTTGTTCTCGCAGGCTGGTCTGATGAAAGAATCAGAAATCGCATGCGGGAATTTTCCAAAGAGTCGCATGACATCGCCGAGCAGGATCAGGGCGATCGTGTACAATATCTCGATAGTAGAAAGCGTGAGACATGGTCGATGCAGTTCGAGCGATTGCAAAAATTACTTGCAATGAAACACAGAAACCATACCTGTTTCAGAGATAGTGGACTGCACACGGGAGATATTGAGCTCGATGGGCCAACGCGCACGGGTGAGAGTCATTGGGAAGTTGCCAGGCGTACAGGAAATTTCTTGCAGCGAATTTTCGTGCCGCACTACAGTCGGAAAAAAATATTAATTATTGCTCATTTGGCATCAATCATGTGGTTGCGAGCAGCTTTGGAGCATCTGCGACCTCGGCAAGTAATCGCAGATCTCAATCGCAAAGATAAAAAATTTGCAATCAGTAATTGTGGTGTGAGTCTATACAGATGGCAGGCAGACCTGCCAAAAGACGATCATTGGGAGCGAGTATTTTGGAACAGAACGTTCTACGATGGTGCAATTCCAGAACCATAAAACGAAACGCCTAAGTGGCGTTTTTATATTTGTTTAAGCATGTAGGTGTTGCCACATTTGTAGCCGAGTTTTTTATAATACTCGCGGACGCCGACACCGGAGATGACGGCCATTGTTTTAAATCCTTTTTCTGTGGCGATTTTTTCTGCTTCTTTCATGAGTTTTTTCCCGAAGCCTTTGTGTTGGACTTCTGAATCTGTTGCTTCTGCGTCGATTTTCACGAGGTGTCCATATGTATGCAATTCTCTAACAAACGCACATCCACGAATTTCCGGCATCAATTCTAATATCTTTTCATCTTGCGAACTCGGCAATCGCAGCCGCAAGAAAGCAAACACACAACGCCGCTGTGGATCTTCATAAGACAAAAAATACTCCGTCCCATTCCCTGCAACAAACTCTTCTACAAATAATTGCGGCTCCTCTTTGAGTAAATCATCATATTTCTTCGAAGATCTTCCATACTCTCGACACCGCAAACAAACACATGTCATGTTTTCGAGTTCCATATCCTTTTGCAACATCTCACGCAAATTCGTAATTTTATTCCCAGCTGTAATCGAATCAGAAGGAATATCTCTAATTAATCTCGAAATTCTACAATATCGTGGAACACGCTTTTTCGCTTCCTTCAAAACATTATACAAATCATCAACAGGATACGGCACAAAATCTCCAGCCTCATACCAATCATTCAATTCAGACATCGGCACAACAGTACACGGATAAATCTTAATCATATCAGGTCGCAATTCAGGATCATCAAACAAAATATCATACATCGCAATATCAGATTCCGATGTTGCTCCGGGCAAATGCGGCATCGTGTGCAAATCAACTTTAAACCCTGCATCACGCAACAGAGAAATTCCATCTTTGAATTGCTGAACAGTATGCCCGCGTTTAATCAATTTCAAAACCTTGTCGTCAGTATGCTGCAAACCAACCTCCACGCGCGTACATCCCATCTCTCGCATCCGCAAAACTTCTTCTGGCCGAATCCAATCCGGGCGTGTTTCCAAAGTTAATCCAATAATTCTATATTTCGCAGTTTCATTTATTTTTATCGCTTCTTCTAACTTCTTTTTTTCAATCTCAATAGACTTTTGAATATCCTCGGCAGTTGAAGCCTGTGGCGCATCAATAACCTCCAAAGAATTCACATTCGTAAACGTAGTTTCAGGGTCAATTTCCTTCATCTTAAAATCCGCGCGCTCATCTGGAAGATTTGCGTCAGAAGTTCCGTATCGATTACACGCTTCATAACATCGTCGAATAAACCACAATTGATAATCATATCGATACGCATTCCATGTCCCACCTTTCACAATCATCTCAACCTTATCAACCGCATGGCCATTTCCTTCAAGCATACAAATCCGATTTGAAATCTGCAGCCATGGATCAAACTTATTTCGTAATGCTCTCTGTGCAGCAGGCTCATTAGAAAGATAACTTTTTGGCATGATAGATTCTGTAGGACAATACACGCATTTTCCCGGACATGCGTATGGTTTGGTTAAAACGGTAATAACTGAAACCCCAGACAAAGATCTGATATGACCACGCTGTAAAATCCGTTCTATCACTGCAGACTTCTCAACTTCTCCAGAATCTAGCATCTCACGATATGTTTTAAGCAATTCAGATTTCGTGGGTTGCTTGCCTTTTGCTGCGCGCAAAACATCATGCTTAATTTTATCGACATCATTAAAATCGCGAGGGTTAGTCGCGCATAATTGAGTAATAATTTGTTTGTTGATAGTATTCATGATTGAGTACAATGGAGTAGTTAGGATTGTTCCCTCCTGTGAGGGGGGGCAGGGGAGGGTCATGTTATGCAACCCCCTCTAACTCCCCCTTGGCAGGGGGAGAATTCAAAGGAATATGATTTCAAATAAGGAAGCGGTAAAAATAATTGAGGAAACTAAAGTTGGTTACGATAATATCACCGGCCATTTTAAGGAAACACGCACAAAGTTCTGGGCAGATGCTGACATGTTTGCGCAATACATTCCGCATTCAGGACAAGTATTAGATTTGGGCTGTGGCTCGGGAAGATTCGCTCCTTATGTACTCGCAAAAAAAGCTGATTACATCGGGATTGATCAAAGCGAGACTATCATAGAAGCTGCAAAAAATCAATATTCGATGGATGGCGCAAAATTCATCACAGCGAACCTTCTTGAAATCCCATGCAAAGATAATTATTTTGATGCAGTTTTTTCTCTGGCAACACTTCACCACATCCCTTCAAAGAAATTCCAACAAAAAGCACTCGATGAAATTTTCCGTGTATTGAAACCCGGCGGAACAGCAATTATCACCACATGGAATCTCCACGCAAACTATTACAAAAAAAGACTAAAACTCTCACAAGAAGATTTACAAAAACAAGATCTCATAATCCCGTGGTACGCCAGCGACGGCACACTTTTAATGAATCGTTATGTGCATGTATTTTTAAAAGATGAATTAGGAGAGCTAGTCAAAAAAGCAGGTTTTAAAATCAAAAAAATTCACTACATCAAAAACAGGAAACGAGCGACGCAAGAGGTGGGGCACAACTTATTTGTGATCACTCAAAAACCTTGACAAGACACATAAAATAGACTAGTATCAATCTGTTCATTACATAGGAGAAAAATGTGACAAAATCATACGCACGTTACACATTTTCAGGCGTCGCAGATATTTCTCGAATTAGAGATGGAGAAATCATCGGTCAACAACTCGATTGTCAAAAAGTACCATTCGCATATCTTTTCACAAGCGAGGGGATTTGTTCAGACGGTGTGATTTCAAAAGATCAAGCGCTGATGATGTGCCGCGAGATGCTGAAGGCAGAAATGATTAACGCAGATGAAGCTGCGCGAATCGATGAACAAATTCATGCATGTCTGGGTTTGCCGGAAACAATTTGCGAATTCCGTATGGATGAGCAAGAGGACGGCGAGATTGTAGGGCGCATCCGAACTTTCAAGAACATTGTAATCGTCCGGTCAAAGCAATATGCATTGTGGCATCTTGATAAGGTCGAGCGCGCTGGCAGTGTGCATCCGCAGACAAAGAAGGTGATGTGCGAGCAGGTTCGTGAAAGCAATCTTCCAAAATCATGCGCTGCTGTGAAGCAGGATGATGTGGTGGAGCTGCTCGATGCAAATGGTGATCGATTTGGGGCGCCTATCTGCTCTATCGAGCAGGGAATGATGACTGTTTTGAGGCTGCGTCGTTCAAAACAAATTACAGATGACGAGTACAATACGCTCAAAGCTGAAATGGTAAAGGTGTGTCGTGCAAAAGGAATGATGTCATTCACATCACAAATGCACTTTGGTGTGGAGGCTGGATCTCCTTATGCACTGGTCGTATCGAGCGAACCAACTGGAGTTGGGGAGAGTCTGTATTCGAAGGTGACAGCGCATAAACATGTTGAGAAATATGTGAAAGATGGATATATTGCGCCACAGCGTGAATCCGTTTTGCACGAGCAGATCGACCAATCAGATTTGCCGCATTCGACAGCGCGACTGTTCCATTGTGATGAGGGTCATTGGCATATGATTGACGAGTTCAACAATCACTTGTCCATAGAGCTTTATTCTAAACGACAAGCACTGGATCAGCTCAACGAAGCAACGAGAAATGGGAAGTTTTACATGCTCTCATTCAAGCGTGTTGAGCGGCAAATTCGAGATTCAGACATGCCGGATACACACGAGTCAGACAACGATTATCTGCACAAGCATGGCAAGGATTGTGGTTTGTTCAATGATCTCGTAAATTAGAACATAAACATTTTTGTACCGCCCAATATGGCGGTTTTTTTAGTCTTGACAAGTTTAAGTTTCTATTTTATACTTCTCACATTTGGTAAACTCAAACCAACGGTCTTTTAAAGGAAACACCAAAGGAGTCATACATGAGTGGATCTCGCGCAAGATATGCCTACGAAGGCACAATGGATTCAGATTTCAAAATGAGCGAATCTGTGAGGGCAGACTGTGGGACGATTGGGTTTGATCCCAAAAACGTTCATGTCGGACACATGTTCGATGGTCATGGTCGATTCATTACGACAATCTTCTCAAAAGATCATGGGCTACTCGAGCTCGATCGTGTTCTCACAGAAGAGATAATGTCAGTCGATGAAGCATTGCATGTGCGTGAGCAAATCATGGCATGTGAGAATCTGATCGACGTCACAGGACTCGTTGCGATGCAGGATCATCACGATGAGGAAGGTTTCCCCCATGCACGTCTGATGATCAGTGGGCAATCATGGAACGTTCGATCTGTTCGTGATGCAGAAATTCTGATCGATCAAGCTGTTGCAGAAGAGATTATCCATCGGTACTTTGCCGATCAGATTATCGCTCAAGCAAAAGAGACTGGATTGCAACATTCCTACCTCAAGATTGAGGACGTGGGTGATGGTAATTGCAGTCTTATCATTCACGATGGTTCCCAGACCAAGACGTCTGGCTCATTCGATCACATGTATTCGACGATCGTGGGCGGAGTGGTGATTGGTAGGATCAGTGATGTTGAGCGAGATCAATTGTTGCAACATCTGGGAGAACTCAACAGTGAGAATAAGTTGCATGCTGGTCCAAACTTCACCATCACACAGGAAGATGGTCAGGGGAAATTGAAAATGGGTCTTGATGAGGACTTCGCATTTTTCTCGCTTATTGAGGGTCGAAAAGCGCTGCAGATGTTTACGGATGAAGGGTTTTTCCATCCAGATCGAGCTGCGGCACTGAAAGAGCAGCTGGAGGCACTCGAGCTTCCTGAAACACTAGCTGCGATCAAGTTGTGCGGTACGGAGGATGATGAGGGGTCGCATGCTCACGTGACGGACGATATGGGAGATCGATCACCGATGCCCATCTATTCGCAGAATCAGCTCAAACTCGTGCTGGATATGCTGAAGAAATCTGAAGAGTTGTCAGAGGTTTCGTATCAGAAACTTCTCGTTTCCGAGGTTGCACAGCAGCTGCCGGAAACCGACGAAACAGATGCGTTGGTTGGTGCATTGGGGAACCTTGCTACGAGTCTCTCAAATCTCATGAATATGTAATCGAACTTCGAAGGGTACGCCCTTCGATTTTTTATTCTTCAGGGTTGACAAAGGTATAAAACATTGTTAACGTCAGCTTTCGATCGCTTTACAATCTTGTGAAAAAAACAAGGAAAAAGGAGAAAAAATGAGAAATTATCTCGCATACCGTCTTCTTGATGACGCATTTCTAAACTGCGGAACATGCGTGCGTGAATAAGTGAGTCAGGAAACACTTGAGCGAACAGTATTTTGGACAGGTTCCATTGATTCAGAATCAATGGAACGAGTGATTCGGGAAATTGAAGAATGTAGAAAGGGAAATGCAGATCGCGTGCGGATCATCCTCTCAAGTTTGGGGGGGTCGCTCGATGTAGCAATCGCATTTCATGATCTAATTCGATATGAATTGCAGTGGTCTAATCTCATCGAAATCGTTGTTGTGGGCGAAGCATCATCTTCAGCTTTAATGGCACTGATGGCAGCAAATCATCGAGTGGCGCACGAAAATGGAACATTCGTATTTCATGAACTCAAGCGTCATTATTATGCGGATACAGACATGTCAGCGGCAGATCTGCGAGAAGATGCGAATGTAATGGAAGTAAAGTTCGATCGAGTCGTGAACATTTTGTCTGCGCATATGGCGCATGATGCTAAGAGAGATACGATCAGAAGGTGGTGTCAGGACAGAACGATTTTATCAGGCACTCGAATGTTTGAGGCTGGACTATGCACTGAATTACGAGAATAAAAAAACCCGACAATGTCGGGGTAGCCCCTTACGAGGGGTTTTTTATTTGCACAACGTCAGAACTTGATTGACGTAAAAATGAATAATACAAAAAACTACCATAAAAAGAGGGGTCTGTCAAGCTTGACGAGAAAAAATACATGATATAGTATGCAGGCCTACAAGGGGGAAACGTGAGATTTACATCAAAACAACGACTTTTGTTCTTTGCAGTAATTTGTATCATTGCAGCACTCATTCTGCATATCCGACGCACGCATTCAGGTGATCGTGTAGAGGTTGCTGATGAGGTAGTAAAAACGGATTCAGTTGAAACGCTAATCACGGACTATCTCGCCAGCGTAAGTGACATCAATCATTTTGGTGACCTGTGGAGTGAGCATGCAGATGTTGAGCTTGATGGTATAACGAAACAGCGATTGATGGCAGGCTTTGAGAAGGCGTCGCTCGCGCTGCTGCAATATCCTGATCCGATTCCAGCACGACGATTCTGCGAGGGACTTCCTGTTCCTTGCGATTACACAGGAAGATTGTCTGTTTTGCGAGAGTTGGTTGTATACTCTGTGTACGCCTATCTAAAAAAAATGGACAAGAATAAGCCTATCAGTCGTGAGGAAGCGATCGATCTACAACAGCGATTTATGCGAGAGCTCTATATTGAGTGGACAGCAGAAAAATTGCGACGTGATCGAAGTATGCGTGCTGAAGTTCTCTGTGGGGTAGTAGAAGGTTTTCCGAAAATACATGGTTTACGTGCAACACATGTGAAGCTGCTCAATTGCAGTGAAGACGATAGCAAGATTCTGACCGTTCCAGCTTACGCTAACTATTGAGGGGGATCCGACTACGGTCGGATTTTTTTTGTAAACCGCCAAAATCTCCGATTTTGTGACGGTTTACAATGCATCGATAGCCCACCACACATTCGTAGACATTTCTTATAACGCAAATCTTTTAT
>NZCD01000027.1 GCA_002688135.1 Parcubacteria group bacterium | reverse complement strand
ATGCTTGAGGAGGTTGCGAGGTATGTCGCTGAACAGGGGCGGAGTGTATAAAAAAAGTTCGAACTTCATCCACCAGCCCCTGTTCCTAGAATCCTTCACTTAATTTGGTGAAGGATTTTTGTAGGGCAGTTGTAATCAGAACTATGTACAAAATAGGTATTGACAAATCAACAGGTGTATGATATATTTACATCATAAACGCCTCGTCCAGCCCTTCGGGGTTCGCCGAGGTTTTTGTTTTTATTCTAGGATATGCAAAGTATTTTATACATTGATGGAGAAAATTTTCTGAAAAAGATAGGAGAAGTTTTGTTGCTAGAAGGTACAGAGAATGTTAAACTAAATAACAGCATACAATATATTTTAATATGAAAAAAAAATACAAATACAATCTCTCTGTCATTATTGAAAAAGATGAAGATGGATATTACATCGGGCACGTTCCTGCGCTTGCAAGTTGTTATACGCAAGCAAAAACGTTGCCAACATTGTATAAAAGATTAAAAGAGGTTGTGGATCTTTGTTTGCAGGTTGAGACGGATAACTTCAAAAGAACAATACCGCAAAACACGTTTGTCGGCATACAGCAACTAGAATTCAAAGGCTAGTGTATGCCTAAGCTGGTTCCAATTTCGGGAAAAAGAATGGCCAAGCTCTTATTGAAGCTTGGTTTTGTATTAGTAAGATCCAAAGGTAGTCATTATTTTTATATGTCTAAATCAGATGGAAGTACAGCAACAATACCAATTCACAAAAATGAGGATCTAAGCCCAGGCTTACTCAAGCAAATTCTGAATGATATTGGGCTGTCAGTTGAAGAATATGACAAGTTGAGAAGAGGTAAATAGGTAGTGAGAAATATGAAACGACCAAAAACAACCTTGTTCATGATTTCTAGTTTAGATGGCAAAATATCGAGTGGCGATACTGATATTTTGGATGTTGATTCAGATTGGAACAAAATAAGAGGGGTAAAAGAGGGGTTGTCGCAGTATTACGCTCTAGAAAAACAGACAGATATCGTATCGTTTATTACGGGAAAAACACTTGCTAAGATTGGGATCAATCAGAAAAAACCGGTTGCACATGGTATTAACTGTTCTATGGTTGTTATTGATAACAAAGGGCGTCTCAAAAAAACAGGACTGCAGTATCTTCAAAGTTATTTTAAGCATGTATTTCTGGTGACAACAAAAATAAGTCATCCTGCATGCCGCCTAGAAAAGAAGGGTGGAAATATCACAACAATATCATTCAAAAAACAAATCAACTTCAAAAAATTATTTCGCATGCTGCATGCTGAACATGGTGTAAAAAGAATGACGATTCAATCCGGCGGAACCATGAACGCACATCTACTAAGAGAAGGATTAATCGATCGAGTATCGTTGGTAGTTGCGCCATTATTAGTTGGAGGAAAAAATACCCCATCCTTAATTGATGGCGAATCTTTGCACTCTGTGAGGGACTTGAAGAATATTAAACCACTTAAGTTGGTTGAGGTGACCAAGCTGAAACATTCTTATATCCATGTGGTTTATCGAGTTCTGAATTCATAAAAAAGCTACAACCTCATCCACTAGCCACTGCCAAAAAGCACAAGTTAGAATCACTTGTGCTTTTTGTTTATAAGCTGGATTTGATATTGTGATAACTTAAAAAGATTGACATGCATGCAGGCTACAGCTAGGATAGCAGCAGGTATAAATAAAATAATCAAACATATATGGCAAAACGTAATGGAGCTATAGGGGAGAGACAAAAGTCACGTTCAAGAAAAACAAAAAAACGTCTCGCAATAAAGTCAGAAATGCTCGCAAAAAAAGCTAGCAAAAAACGTAAGTAAGCGCGCAGCAATAAATCGATTACATGAAAGAGCTTTGAAAAAAGCTCTAACCACATCCGCAAGTCCATAACTTCAAAAGATGGGGGGGCTTGAGAAACCTTATGTAAAAAATTAATGAGGCAGCTGCTGGGTAGGTCATTAAAAGACCCTGGAGAAATTCAGGATTTTTTAGTATAATATTTTATATGGAAAATCCAGAGCAAAAAAATCCAGATGTAAGTTCTGTGGATGATATTGAGCGACCGCCGGAACAAGTAGGAGAACATAGCCGCCTGGTACTTGGCTCACCAGAATATTTGGGTTACGTGGACGCGCCTCATGCAAAAATTTTGTCCAGAGAAGCAATATCACATTACGTATACACAGATGACATAGTTACGAGAAATGGAAGCGCAAAACCAGCCAAGAGTAAGGTGTATCTAAATGAAAGAGTGCGAGGATTATTAGGGGTGAATGTGGGGGATACAATAACCATAGATGACGGTACAGAAATTAAAGTTGAGGGGGCTCGAAAAATTGAAACATCTGGACGGTACTGCCCGGTGGTTGTTCATCCTGATAACAGAGAAGCAGTCATCGAAGTCATAAAAGATAAAGTCAACTCCGATAAGTTTACGGGACAAATTGCACGACAAATTGGTGAAAAGGATATTTCATATATTGAAGGGACTTCAAGTAGGGGGGTGTGTGATATCAATAGATGGCCGGACTACAAAAACACGCTCGATAAAAAAGCCCAGAAAGCAGGAAACCTGGAGTACAGGAAATTTAAGGCGCAGGTTTTAAATCATGCACAGAATATGGGTGAGGGCGATGAAGCATTAAAACCTTTTTTGCATATTGCTCTGCATGGAAAGAAAAATTATGATCCAAGGGTGCGCGATGATAGTGATATTGAAATTGGAACAGTGAATGGTCAATCGTGTAGTGAAAAGGTTTTGGAGTGGTTTGAAGAAAAATTTAAAGAAAAAATGACTAGATTGGATATTGAGATTGATGGAAGAGAATTAAAGATCAAAACAGATGTAAGGCTGTCAGGTCATCCAAGTAAGATGGCAGGTGCGCAAGCGCATGGAGTCAACTTCAATACAATACAGCTTGAGATTGCATATGCACTTAGAAAAAATTATCAAGCTCAAATAACGGCAGTATTAAGCGAAATAATAACAGAGTTTACAGAAGAGAAGAAATCATCTGAAGATGAAGAGGTGGCTGGTCAAGAAAGTAAGGCTGAAGAAGAGCACAAACAAGAAGAACAAGAGATTGTGTGGATTGAAAAAAGTATGACTGCGCGAAAACAGTTTAAAGATCACGCGGGTACTGTCGGTATTTCCAAACAGTTGGCTGAAGAATTAGATATGGAAGATGGGGATTTGATTCACATAAAAAATTTAAATGGATCGATTATTGTTCCGTGCAAGATTTTCAAACGATTAAAAACAGAAGTGGTATTGTTGGGAAAAAAAGATCGAACCGATCTTGGTGTGAGTGATAACGAGGAGACGGATTTCAGTATTTCAAAAATATAAAATAATCTTCCACTTAATAATTGAAGTAATCCCGTTTGTTTTCTTGGGTTTAAATCTCTACATTCTTTATAGTCAGTGTAAAAAGCATGCTGCTTTATTGAAGTCGTAAAAATACAGATGTTGAAAATTAGAATCAATTAAAAAAGTCACGAAAAGGTTCTTGAAAAAAAACCCGAGCATGCTCGGGCGGAGATTAGGAAAGTTTGACTTCTTTCCACTTGTCTTTTTCAGACGCGCGCCGGTACAATCGAATGTACGAGCTTGTTTTTTCGCTGCGCAAACTGTTGCGAAGCAGATGTTGCGCACGCTTGAGTTCAGGGAACACATCAGCATCGATGTCGATTGAGATGAATCGATACAGATCTGGTCCAACTTTGAACGTCAATCGCTCAACAAGAATGTTCTCGAGAATCGAAATCAACGCACTTGTCGTTTCATCCTGATCTTCTGTTTGTGTCGTGGTGAATCGAGCAAAGAATACATCGATCTGCTCCTTTGCTTCATGCGCAAGAGTAGTATCAATGCGTGTGATGTGATTCACAAGAGCAACAACACGACGCAAGCCATCCGTACTCGTAAGCGTAATTTGCGAGCGGAGCGAACCATCTTCATTGGTCAGCATGTCGTACACATTCGCATTCAGGTAATCATTTCGTGCACCAAATGCAGAAACAACCTGATCGTTCAGTGCAAAGACCTGATCAACAATGCCATCAGTACGGCGATCAACATTTTCCAATCGCTCAAGCAAAACCGCAAGCTCTGTGCGCTGCTCCTGCAGCTTCGTCTCTTTTTCGGCAATTTTTACACGAGCTGCATCACGATCCTTTGTAAGCTCAACTGTTTCGGTCGGCCACGAAGTAATAATATCCTTCAGGCGCTGCGCGCGTTGCGTAGCGGTATTTTTTAGTCCAGCAAGCTTAGCCGCTGCACCGGTAAAACGCTGATACCGTTTCGTCCACTTCGCGCGAGATTTCGCTTCTTCTTTGCGAATCTTCTCAAGGGCTTTTTCAGTAGCGCGAATTGCGCGCTCCAATTGCTGACGTAATTTCAGTGGGGTCATGAAGCCTCCTATTCATGTAAAAGAGCATGAAGATAGTAGCTGAAATTTGAAACTATGTCAATATGAGACAAAAAAATTCAACTTTATTCACCAGCTTCTGAACAAAAAAAACCAAGTACAAAATTCAACGCGTTGCTTCATAGATGTAATTGACAAAATTATATATGATGATATACTTCTGCTGGATCATTAAGCCTAAAAGGAAAGGTGTAGAATGAGTGAGTTGAGCACAAGAGATTCGGTGGTGGTGCACATCACTGGAACTGGAGAGCATCGTGCGCCCTTTGATCTGGTCAGTTTTACAGTGACATGTAAAGCACATGCGCAAACAAGTCGAGAAGCGAAGAAAAAGCTCGATGGTGAGTTACAGCCACTCCTGACTTTTTTTGCAGGATTGGAAGAAAGAGGGGTTATTGCCAGAAAAGCATCGACCAGTGATGTGGGGTATGCGTACAAGAGAGTAGATCGAGAGCATCTGCGGGATGGTTTCGAGGCGACATACATGCTGGTATTCTCCACGAAACAAATGGAACTCGTCAATGGGCTGTTCGATGATCTCACAGAGTTGAGTGATGAGTATATTGTTTCATCGCCATCGTATCTCATCGAAGATTCTCAAGGAGCGGAATCAGAGGCACTCAAGGCAGCATGGGAAGACGTGCAACGTCAACTCAAAGAGCAGTGTGAATTGTTGGGGAAGAACCACGAACACCTCGTCATCTGCTACTGGCAAACAGGAGATACATTTGAGAGTCATGGAAAGGGGACTGTTCGTGCTAATGCTGCCGGATTGTCAGACAGGCTGTTCGCAGGTAAAGCTGTGGTCAAGGTCCATCTTACGGTTGGATATGGGATTGGGAACAAGACTTCCTGATTATCAAGCTGACTCGCACATATGTGCGAGTTTTATATTATCCCAAAAACCACAGGCGTAGCCAGTGTTTTTTGGGAATAAAAGAAAAGTACTCTTAATAGTACTGTTTGATGTATTTATTGTTTTGTAAATAAGAGGTATAATATAGTATATGCCAAATCAAGAAAAAGTAACTAGTATAAGTACATCCGTAAACAAGCAGATGGGGAAATGGAAATATCCGTGGTGTGGTATGTGGATCGCATTACCGTTCATTTTGTTTTGGGAGACCTCACAAACAGGATGGGGGGATGAATTTCCATTTATCACAATGGCGATCGGCGCGATATTAATTTTATATATCGCGCGCATTACAAAAAAAGTCCGCATTCAGTTCTGGAAAGATTTTGCACAAAAACACGGATGGACGTATTCGGACAAAGGTGATGCATCGAACGAAAAAGCACTATTACTTTCACAGGCACGTAGAACAACCATACAGCATGTCATCAACGGAACATTCGAAGATCGGCCAATGAGAATTTTCGAAATGTCATTTACTATTGGATCAGGAGATGATTCTGAAACATATTTTTACACCGTATTTGAATTCACAATGAAAGGAGCATTCCCACACATATATCTCGACAAAAAGAGCAATCAGTACAAAGCAAAAACCGGAAATGCTGGTGTGCGAATTCCGCTACCAACCGAATTTGCAAAAAAATACAATTTGTATGCGCCAGAACAATATGAGATTGAGGCATTAGAAATATTTAATGAAGATGTGATGCAATATATTTTGGATGAAGAATTTCCGCATGATGTAGAGATTGTTGATGCAGAAGTCTTGATTTTCCGAGATTATCACATCAACACAGTTGAAGAGTTGGAAAAGGAATATCAAGCCGCAACAAAATTATTGCAGAAAATTGAGAAGCGACTAGATCGTAGTAAATTATATACTATTGGTGATAAACCGCATGAAATGAAAAGATAAATTGACGAATAAACAGAAGTTGATATAATAAAATCACAACTTATAGAATCTATCTATACAATAGCTGTCATATATCTTCGGCTTTCCTTTTCCTCTCAAGCAGCTCAAAGCTCCTTAGTGATACGTCCATATCGCTTCGTCGCTTATTCACTGTTTGAGAGAAAAATTCAAGCCGAATCTACATAACATTATTGTAGAGACAAATTCACTATCAAGAGAGTGGAGAGGGACAGGCCCGACGACCCACCGGCAACTTATTCGCAAGAATGGAGTGCTAATTCCTACCTAGGTAACTGGGAAAGATAATTATTAACCCGAACATCTTTCCTGCAAGATGTTTTTTATTTAGCTCATGGCGACTTTCTTCGATTGTCATTCCCGAAGGCGGGAATCCATCGTTCAAATCTGGATTCCCGCCTTCGCGGGAATGATAAGTAGGCAGGTATACTGTGATCTCAAGCATATGATGTACAAACCATCAACATACACCGTAGAGAGTGTCACATCCGGACATCCGGATAAAATATGCGATCAAATTTCTGACGCAATTTTGGATGCGTGTTTAACGCAAGATCCACACAGTCGTGTTGCGGTCGAAACATTCGGTTCACATGGATTGTTAGTTTTGGGAGGAGAAGTTTCAACTAATGCAGTCATTGATTACGAACCGATCGCGCGAAAAGTATATAAAGAAATTGGATACAACGATGAGCTAGAAATCATTTGTCGAATCGTCGAACAATCAAATGATATAGCACAAGGAGTAGATACGGGCGGAGCAGGCGATCAAGGAATAATGTATGGATATGCAACCAATGAAACACCGGAGCTGTTGCCGGATGCATTAGTTAAAGTGCACCAACTCACACAAGGCTTGCAAAAGCTAAGAGAAATCGGTGAATGTTCATGGCTTGGTCCGGATGGAAAAGCACAAATCACTGTTGAGAATAATGTCATTACAAAAGTACTAGTCAGCACACAACACCACAAGGACGTAGCACAAGAACGGATCCATAGAGAAATTAAGGAAAAACTTATCAAGCCAATTGTGGGTGATGTGAAAGAGATTTTCATCAATCCAACTGGCGTATTTATTCAAGGAGGATTCCAAGCAGATGCAGGGCTAACTGGAAGAAAAATTATGGTTGATACTTATGGAGGATTAGCCCCACATGGCGGCGGAGCATTTTCAGGAAAAGATGCAACAAAAGTAGATCGATCTGCAGCATACATGGCACGCTATGTTGCAAGACAATTAGTTCAAAAAGGATTGGGGAAAGAGGTATTAGTTTCTGTGGCATATGCTATTGGAAAAAAAGATCCTTTGATGGTGCAGGCTTATAATGAAAAAGGAGAATCATTAGATACAAGTGACTTTGACTTTACTCCAACTGCAATTATAGAAACGCTCGGACTACGAAATCCAATATTTCAAAAAACAGCATGTTATGGACACTTCGGAAAAAAAGAATTGTCATGGGAGGAGACAGTTAAAGAAAAAATATTAGCATAAAAAAAGAACCCCACCATACTGCTGTAGCAGTGGATGGGGTTCGTCGCATGCTAGTGCTTCTTGCGCCGCCGCGGTCGACCAGGATCGTCTGACTTCAGGTTGTGAATCGGGATTAGCCGATCCACAATGACAGCTGTGGGCTCGATTGCATCTTCGATCATCTTCGCATCTTTGTACGCATTCGGGGCCTCATCAATCGTGGCAGAACCAACGCTTGTTGAGAAAATCCCGTCCATCTGTCCGGCAAACTCTTCGACACTCAATTTCTTGCGTGCCTTAGAGCGGCTCATCACACGGCCTGCACCATGAGGCGCGGAGAAGTTCCAGTCAGCATTCGATCGGCCCTCACAAATGAGTACGCCATCTCGCATGTT
>NZCD01000026.1 GCA_002688135.1 Parcubacteria group bacterium | reverse complement strand
TATCGCACTACTCAATATGACAATATTAAGAAACACAAAAAAAATCGCTCTCGCGATTCCCTTAATTCTCAATTCTATATTCTAATCTACTTCTTCTTCGTCTTCTTCTTCGGCTTCTCATCCTCATCCACAAACCTCTTTTCAATAGCCTTTCCAACAACTTTCGTAATCCCCGTTGCCACCACACTCATCCCGCCAGCTACACTCTCCATCCGATCCCGAATCGATCGAACCGCCTCATCCAATCGCCCACCATATTCCCGAACCTCTTCCATTACTTCATTCGCATTCTTAATCAATCGCCCCACATAATACAACGTCCAGCACAAAAATATCGCCACCCACAAAGCAGCAAATGCTAACACGACGTATAATATATCTTTTGACGACTCAATCATACAAATCTATTATAAAACAAATCATCAACAATCACAAAATAAAACTGGTGATAAACTAATTCCGCACCTCTGCACCTAATTTTTTGAGGGATTTTTCAAGGGCTTTGTGGGCGGCTTCGGCTTCTTCCATTGAGAGTGTTTTTTCTGGATCTTGATATTCGATGTGGAACGCCATTGATTTTTTTGAATCTGGAACTCCTTTACCTTCATAAATATCAAATAATTCTACGCCAGCAATTAAATCATGCGCGCCAGAAATCGCATTCTCCAAATCTTTATACAAAACTTTTTTATCAACAAAAAATGCAATGTCTCGTTTCACACCAGGAAATTCTGGAATTGCTTGAAATGCATCTCGCGCTTTCAAATTCGCAGCCAAACCTTCCATTGAAAATTCACACACAGCCACAGATCCTTCAATTCCAAATTGTTTCAACACATGTGGATGAACTTCGCCAATTATCCCCACCCCCTCAACCTCGGCACTTCTTCCCGGATGCAACATCTCATGTTGCACAGATGTATACCCATCCAACAAATCCCCAAACACCCCTTTCAAATCATAAAATAATGGCGTTTTAGATTTCGCATTCCAAATTGCACATACCAATCGCAATTCCTCTTTCGGCAAACCTTCTTGCTTATGATACACATTCGCAATTTCAAACAATCGCGCAGAATTTGTATGAGATGTATTTCGAGCGACAGACAACAAAGCACTTGGAATAAGTGACGTTCGCATATATTCACCTTCAACAGAAAGCGGATTGAGCACATGCACAGCATTATGAACCGTTTCGCCAGCGCGTGTTAAATCATCAGCACCAACAAATGAATAATTAATCATTTCAGAAAATCCCTTCCCAACCAAATATTGTTCTAAATTTTTTCGCAATCCAAATAATGGATCCGCCTGAGCTTCTGAAACACCCATCGGAATCGTCCCCTCAATATTATGATACCCATACATGCGCACAATCTCTTCTACAAAATCTCGCGAATCCTCAATATCACCATCGCGCCAATAGGGAACTCTGATTTTCCATTTCAATGTTCCAGAAACTTCAAATCCCAATCGCTCCAAATATTTTTTCGCTTCCGGAACATCAACCTCAAAACCAAACAATCGAGCATCATTCGTATCAAAATCATACACTAATGGTTTATAGGTACCTTTATACGTATCAACAACCTCACTCACCACCTCTCCGCCAGCCAACTCCATTGTTAACTCAACCGCTCGCTCCAACGCACGCTGCGTAGAAAACACAGACAAACCTTTTTCAAAACGCATTTGAGATTCAGAAAATAACAAAATAGATCGCGCGCCTTTCCGCACAGTGTATTTCTCAAAATTCGCTGCTTCCCAAACAACTGATGTCGTAGAATCAGAAATCCCTGTTGGCGCACCTCCCATCACACCAGCCAAAGCAATTGGTTTTTGAGAATCTGCGATCACCAACATCGCAGGATCTAATTCATATGTATTATCATCCAAAGCTTCTAACTTCTCACTCTCTTTTGCATTTCGCACAACAATCTCATCAACCTTCGCAGCATCAAACGCATGCAAAGGCTGACCCATCTCCAACATCACATAATTAGAAACATCCACAATATTGTTGATAGATTTCACACCAGCTTTAAATAACGCACTTTGCATCCAATCTGGTGACGGCCCAATCTCAATCCCATCCATTTTCACCGCTTGATAACGCGGACACAATTTCGCATCTTTCACGCTCACTTTTAACTTCTCCTTTCCAGCTTTAATCGCTTTCGTTTTTTTCAAATCATATGTCTTCCCCTCAATCGCCATCACCTCACGCGCTACACCCTCCATACTCATCACATCCACACGATTACTCGTCACCTCAATTTCAAACACTGTATCATCCAATCCCAACGCTTGCGCCAAAGGAGTTCCAGCTTTTGCGTCCACATGAGATAAATCCGCAATATCCTTTTCTGCATGCGAAATTAATTTTTCTAAAAATATTTCACTCGCCCCACAAATCATCCCATGACTTTCCTCGCCTCGAATCTTTGTTTCTTCCAGCACCACCGGATCACCTTCTCCATGCCAAACAACTGATGCACCTGGCAACGCAACCACAACCTTCATACCAATCGCAACATTCGCCCCACCACACACAATCTGCACCTTCTTTTTTCCAATATCTGTCACAACCAATTTCAATTTATTAGCATTTGGATGTGGATTTATTTCAACAATCTCCCCCACAACCATATCTTCAAACTTTTCTCCCCATACAACGACATGCTCAACCGTAGCTCCATGCAAACTTAAAAGATCCGCCACATCTTTTGCAGACTTTTTTGTTTTCGTCAATTCCTTCAACCACGAATACGATACGTACATCTCCATATAATTCCCACTAATATTACAAATTCAATACAAATCTACAAATCTCCGTTTGGCAACCTTGTTGGTAGGCTGTCATTGCGAGCGTTTTAGCGCGGCAATCTGTTTCCTTATTTGAGATTGCCACGCTAAAACGCTCGCAATGACAGTTGGTCGAGTTGTTGCTAATCGAGCATTTGTAGATTTGTAACAGATTTGTACCATTCGTGGGCCAAACATACCATTCGTGGGTCACTGCTTTATGTTAAGCAGCACCACAGCAAGCACCGCACACACAACCCCAACATAATTCAATGTAGTCAACTTCTCCTTCAAAACCATCACACCCAAACCAGTTGCAAATGCAATATTCAAAACACCAAGTGTAATCATCGTCTTACTCAACTCATATCGACTCAAAACGTACACCTGCAACGCCAATGCAAAAAACGGCACCGCCATAATCACAATAAACGGCAAACTCTTCAACAAAGCCCAATCCCATCCAATCTTCTCAACATAAACTTTCTTCCCCAAATCAGAAAGAGAATATGTTGCTTGGACGATGAATAGTAATAGTACGTTCATAAAAAAACTGATAATAAATTTGGCCCACGAATGGTACAAATCTGTTACAAATCTACAAATGCTTGTTTGGCAACTTAATTGGTAGGCTGTCGTTACGAGCGTTTTAGCGTGACAATCTGTTTCCTGGTTTGAGATTGCCACGCTAAAACGCTCGCAATGACAGTTGGTCAAGTTGTTGCTAGTCGAGCATTTGTAGATTTGTAACAGATTTGTACCATTCGTGGGAACCTCAAAATTGCTTCAGGAATCTCAAATCATTTTGATATAACATGCGCATATCAGGAATTGAAACTCCCTTCATCATCGCGATGCGCTCAACACCAAAACCAAATGCAAATGCACTATATTTATCTGGATCAACTCCTCCGGCCTTCAATACATGTGGATGCGTCAAACCCGCACCAGCCAACTCAACCCAACCAGCCTTACACACACGACAATTATCTCCTGTTCCGCTACACACATCACAATCAATATCTATCTCAAACGAAGGTTCAGTAAATCGAAAATCATATGGACGATATCGAATCTTCCTATCTTGTCCAAAAAACGAATGTAAAAAATATTCTACCGTCCCCTTCAAATCTGCAATCGTAATGTTGTCGCCAACACAAAACCCCTCAACCTGATGAAACATCGGCACATGCGAAGCATCAGCCTGCCGACGATATACACGTCCAATATTTACAACTTTCAATGGCACATCATGTTCTTCCAATATTCGAACTTGCGCATTAGACGTATGCGGTGTCAAAACTTGTTTTCCATATTTTTTAGAAACCCCCTCATCAATAAAAAACGTCTCCCAATCATCACGCGCAGGATGTTCCTTTGGCATATTCAATGCCTCAAATGCATAATAATCCCATTCAACTTCCGGAGCTGCCACACGAGAAAACCCAATCGATGCAAAAATATCAACAATCTTATTAATTGTTTGCGTCACCAAATGAACACTTCCTGTTTCACACGAACTCCCCGGCGCAGTCACATCAATCCACTCCTCCTTCGCAATTGCATCAAACCGAGCTTTCTCTAATGCAGATTCACGTGCAGATAAAGCAGCCTCAATTTCTTCCTTCACAAAATTAGCCGCCTGCCCAACCGCTTTTCGCTTTTCACCATCTAAATCTTTCAAACCCTTTAACAATCTTGTTAACTCCCCTTTCCGACCCAAAAACTGCACACGCACATCTTGCAATGCATTGGGAGTGGCGACCATATCAATAGCTGATAATGCCGACTTCTTAATTTTTTCCAGATCCTTCTTCATAATTCCCACAAATAGTACAAATCTGCTACAAATCTACAAATCTCCCGTGTTGAGTATTCGTAGAAAGTTGACACCTTGTGGCGTGAAATTAGCTAAGATGGCCAATTGCAAACCAGTTACTTTCAAATAACCTTTCACTTGCTCAATACTTCTCTTAGAAAATCTCGCCCCTCTCTTTAATTCCAAAACTATTTTATTATCAACCATGAAATCTAATTGATATCTCCCAATCTCTTCATCCCTAAACATGATTCTATATTGAACTTGTTGCTTAAACGAAATACCCTCATCCTTAAAGCACTTTGCCAACGCACGCTCATAGTAGCGTTCCTGATAGCCATAGCCCAACGCATTGTACACCTCAAACAACAAACCAACAATCTTGTAACTCAACTCTTTATAAACCACCTTATCATCCATAGCAAGCATTTGTAGATTTGTATTTGATTTGTACTATTCGTGGGCTAAAATCCAAACCGCGAAACATCCTTAACCGTCACCACAATAATCAACAACATCAACAACGCAAAACCAATAATATGCGCCAACTGTTCAGATTTCTGATTCACCGGTTTTCCTCTCACTAATTCTATACCAATAAACAATAATCTGCCACCATCCAACGCAGGAAATGGAATTAAATTCAGCACTCCCAAATTCACAGACAATATCGCAATAAATTGAATCATATGATTCCATCCTAATTCTGCAACCTCACCAGTTATCACCGCAATACCAACAGGCCCGGCAACATCACCAGAAACTCCTTTACCAAAAATCAAATCACGTAACAATGTATACAATCCCACAACAACACTTCGTGTGAATTTACCAGTTTTAACTACACCCCGCACAATCGCCGTTCCAACAGGATATTTCACAGTCCCACTTTCAATCAACCCAACTCCAATCCCCGGCTTTCCAGTTTGTTCCAAAATATCCGGCGTAACCTCAAAAGTTAATTCCTCCCCATCACGATCAACAACTAATTCAAAAGACGTATCATGATTATATCGAAAATCTGAAACATCCACTAAATATCCCGCATTATTTTCACCACCAGCAATCGACACAATCCGATCACCAGCTTCAATACCAACCTCATGAGCAGTAGTCCCTTCTACAACCGTCACAATATCTGTATGTACATCAGAAACAATCGCACTCGCAGGCAAATCATCATGTACAATCTGCGGCGCACCAATCATAAACCCAACACTAAACAAAACCGCAGCCAACAAAAAATTCATCACAACTCCGGCAACAACAACAGCCGCGCGCGTCCACGGACCTTTATTCGAATAACTATCAGACTCCGCTGCAGAAGATCCATCCTCTCCCTTCAATTTCACAAACCCACCCAAAGGCAACCAATTCAACGTAAATGTCGTAACCTTCGTCTTCCATTTACAAATCCGAGGAGGAAATCCAAACCCAAATTCCTCAACCTTAATCCCTGCCTTACGCGCAACGAAAAAATGACCCCACTCATGAACCAACACAAGAACGGCCAAAACTAAAATAAATATAACCACTGCCTCTAACATAGAAATAGCAGTTTACCTAATTCCTACACTGGAAGCAACCTGTAACACTGTTCGTATTCCTAATTTTATTTTATCATTTGGAGAAACCGTCATAATCTGATCCCATCGATATCCTTTTCCTAAAAAAGTCCTCGCATCTGGAATCCAAGATTTCCGTCCATTCACAACCTCAAACACACGCGGATCATTTGGATATTTGATCAAAAATGCTTCACTCCGAGATTTCTGTGATAACGACAAATTATCCCACCAAACCGCCAAACGATTCCCATCCTCATGACGGCGATTCCACGAATCCTCACCAAGCGTAACCACAATACGATTCTCCCTACTCAATACCGTTTCAAAAGCCAAACAATTCCCAGCCTCCCACAAATATCCTGTCTTACTCGCACCAACAGGAATATACAATTTTTTTCTATGCAATCGATTTGTGTGTCGAAATTGATGATGATAGCGACGATCCACACTTACCACCTCATTAAACTCATACGACTTAAGCGAAAGTGTCTGATAAATTCGCGGATACTCCATCGCCGCACGCATCATCTTCCCAACCGAAACTGCAGAACCAACATTCTCATCATCAAGTCCAGAGACATCAACAAAATGCATGTCATGCAATCCCAACTCAACCACCTTATCATTCATCGCACCAATAAATTCCGATTCACTCATAGGCAATGAATCTGCAATCATACGCGATGGTACATTCATCGAACCAACCAACATCGCCGCCCACAAATCCCTATTCGCCACAACATCACCATTACGCAAATTCATATAATTCCGATACGCATAATGACGCTTCGAGTTATACGTCATCGAATCTGTAAAATCAAAACCATGATCAATCGCAACCATAGCCGTCATTAATTTCGTAAGTGATGCAATCGGACGAGCCTCAAATGCATTTTTCCCCAGCAACACACTTCCATCATCAGAATCCAAAATCGCATACGAATCGGTCCGCGTATAAAACTCCGGACCAATAAAAATATCCTCCGCCGCAAGCGCAGGACCACTAAAACCAAAAAACACTACACATGAAAACAACACAACAAAAAATCGAAAGTTCATAAATGACAAGCTCAAAATCTATTAAATTGTGTAGTTGTGAATTACCTATATTCTAACACACAACACTCTCAAGAAGAAATAATAGCTACAACCTCCGCTTTCTTCTCCTCCATCATCGCATCATCTTTCGCTTCCAAATTCAGTCGCAATATCGGCTCTGTATTTGAAGGCCGCACATTAAACCACCAGTCACCGAAATCAAATAGCACACCATCCATATCAGAAAATTTCTCAGCCTTATCTTTATACGTCGCAATTAAACGATCAATCACTGCCTGCTTATCTTTAACATCAAAATTAATCTCACCCGAATGACTATAATGAACAACCTCTGCCACGATTTCCGACAAAGGACGTCCATCTTTAGAAATCATCCGCAACAATAACAACAAAGCATAATCTGAAACATCCAAATAATTAAACTCCTGAAAATAATAATGACCAGAAACCTCCCCTGCAAACAATGCATTTTCCTCCCTCATTTGTTTTTTTATAAATGCATGACCAACACGAGTAATCGCAGATTCCCCACCACGCTTGGCAATAGTTTCACCAACAGATTTCGAACTTCGCAAATCATACAATATGCGCGCACCTGGATGATCCTGCAATAATGCACGCGCAAGAAGTGCGGTAATAATATCCCCACTCACAATCGAACCTCGCTCATCAACCATCCCCACACGATCCGCATCCCCATCATACGCAAATCCCACATCCGCATGGCTTGATAAAACCATATCCTGCAAATCCTCCATATTCTCCGGCTTAATCGGATTTGCTTCATGATTTGGAAACGTCCCATCCAACTCAAAATACATCGGCGTCATATGAGTCGGCAACTTTTCAAATATCTTCGGCGCAACATGCCCACCCATACCATTACCTGCATCAACCACAACACGCAAAGGCGAAATATCATCGACTGCAACCTTAGAAAACAATGATGACATATAATCATCCATAACTTCTTTAGTCTGCACGTCAGCTTTTAGGCTGTCATTCCGTAGTCGTACGGAATCCATGTCTGTCATTTCCCCAACCATCTTCTCAATCTCCGGCAATCCTGAATCCCCCCCAATCGGCGAACCATCACCACGCAAAAACTTTAGTCCATTATATTCAGCTGGATTATGCGACGCAGTTATCATAATCCCAGCATCATGCTCATCATAATTAATCACAGAAAAATAAAAAAGCGGAGTTGAAACCAACCCCACATCAACTACTTTCGCACCAGCCGACATAATCCCCACACACAGCATTGGAAACAAAACCTCACCAGACGGACGCATATCACGCCCAACCGCAACTGTTTTCGCACCCGTATACTTCACAAACGCCGCACCAATCCGCATAACCACCTCCGGTGTAATTTCTTGCGGAAACAAACCCCGCACATCATAAGCTCGAAAAATAGACATAAATTTTTATTATCATTCCCACTAAAACAGGAAACAACTCATAAAAGCCTAGTGTACGAAATCACTCTCAATCAAGCAAACACGATCCTTGCATTTTTTCTATATCTTGCTATACTGCAATCAATAATTCATAACGAATCGGATTGTCGATTCCTTTATATATGACTCCTTTATACATAATTATAGGTGTTGTCGTAGTGCTACTTTTGTGGCTCTTACTCACATACAACAAACTCGTAAGACTCAAAACAAGATCGGACGAAGCATGGTCAGATATTGACGTACAATTAAAACGCAGATACGACCTCATTCCAAACTTGATGGAAGCGGTCAAAGGATACATGAAACATGAAAGCGAAACACTGGAAGCAGTGGTAAAAGCTCGACAACAAGCTGTACAAATCCACGACAAATCTGGCGCAGCGCTCGCTGACATGGCAGTCGCAGAATCTGCATTAGCAGGAGCATTGAAAAACTTGTTCGCATTATCAGAAAGTTATCCAGACCTAAAAGCATCACAAAACTTCTTGCAGCTTCAAGATGAAATTTCAGACACAGAAAATAAAATCCAAGCCGCACGACGTTTCTACAACGGTAATGTCCGCGATTTCAACATCGCAATCAAATCATTCCCAACAAATACAATTGCAGGGGCATTCAATTTCAAAGCATTTGAATTCTTCGAAGTTGGTGATGTGAAGGAGCGTGAGAACGTGAAGGTTGAGTTTTAGCACGCAGTAGCATAGCAAATTCCCCTCCCCTTCGGGGAGGGGCTAGGGGAGGGGAATTTTAAGAGGGGTATGGGAAAACTGTTCAATCAAAAAAACCAAAAAGAGTTTCGAAAAACCCTCCGCAAGAACATGCCGCCAGCTGAACTAGCTCTGTGGAAAAAATTAAAAAATAAACAATTTTTAGGGTTAAAATTTCGTCGTCAACATGGAGTCGGACCATTTGTTTTAGATTTCTATTGTCCTCAACTCACATGCGCAATTGAGTTGGACGGGGAATCTCATTTTGAAAAAGGAGAACAAGAAAGAGATGCAGCAAGAGATGCATTTTTAAAACGCCACAAAATTACTGTCATCAGAATTTTGAATACAGATGTGCTGCAAAATATTGAGGGTACACTTACATATTTAAAAAATAACCTCCCCTAACCCCTCCTTGAAAAGGAGAGGACAAAGGAAAACCTCCCCTAACCCCTCCTTGAAAAGGAGGGGAATTCATTCCTACTTTCTAAAATAAAAATTAGCAATTCAAGTATTACTATATAAACACGTTCCCCTCCCCTTCGGGGAGGGGCTAGGGGAGGGGAATTCATTCCTGCCGATAAACGTATGTACAGTCAAATCGACTCAAACAAACGCAAAACATGGATATTAATCTTCATCTTTCTTCTTTTTCTTGCTGGAGTTGGATATGCATTTGGTGTGTATATGGGAGAACCAATTGTCGGGTTAATTCTCGCTGGAATAGCTGGACTCATCATGACTTTAGTTTCTCTATATAAAGGAGACAAAGTCGCTCTCGCAACTGCAGGCGCAAAACAAATCAGCAAAAAAGATAATGCATATGTATACAACATGGTGGAAAACCTTGCGATCACAGCAGGATTACCAATGCCAAAAGTGTATATCATTCACGACCCAGCAATAAATGCATTTGCAACAGGACGAGACCCAAAACACGCATCAGTTGCTGTAACAACAGGAGCCATCGATACACTTGAAAACGAAGAACTAGAAGGAGTACTCGCACATGAACTGTCTCACATTCAAAATTATGATATTCGTATCATGACAGTAGTGATTGTTCTGGTAGGATTGATCGCACTCATTTCAGATCTCTTACTGCGCATGCACATCTGGGGCGGACGGCATCGCGATAAAAACGGAAGTGGTTGGCTAATCCTAGTAGGAATACTATTAGCAATCCTCTCCCCCATCATCGCAAACATCATCAAACTCGCGATCTCACGAAAACGGGAATATCTTGCAGACGCATCAGGATCTCTTCTTACAAGATATCCAGAAGGCCTCGCGAAAGCACTAGAAAAAATCCATAAACAAAACAAACCCATGCAGCGCGCCAACAATGCAACAGCCCATCTCTTCCTCTCGTCACCATTCGGTTCAGTACGAAAAGGACTATCAAAACTTTTTGCAACACACCCCCCAATCGAAGACCGCATCAAAGTTTTGAGAAAAATGTAAAGCATACTCATTCTCTCCACAGGTTCAAGAACAGCTTTTGTGCTATAATAAGAGACTTACATCTCTTTTTTTATTTTGATTCAGATTGGATCACATCACTACTATGGACAACGAAATTTTGGACAAGTTTACGACGCACTTACGAAATGTTTTAGCACGCTCTTATGCGTTAGCTGTTGAGGCGCACGCAGTAAAAATTCGTCCAATACATTTGTTGCTCGCTTTGTCATTAGAAAAAGGATCAATCGGCGCAGACTTACTTCAAAAAATTCATTTCGACGCAGGACGTATTCGAGCAATTCTTGCAAAAGATCGCGCAAAGAAAAAAGCATCGCAAGGTTCAATGCCAAGTCTGAACAACAACACAAAAAAAATCATCGAAAAATCAGTTTTGATTGCGTCCATTCACGAACATACATATGTTGGCACAGAACATCTTCTCGCTGGTATTTTGCAAGTTTCAGATGCAGAAATCAAAAAACTCTTCGAACAATCAAAACTAAATACAGCAGAACTTGAAGATTTCTTGAATGCAATTTTCATGAGCACCTCAAAATTCCCTGACATGACAGACGCAGTTGATTATGTTGAAGGGTCTGCAAGCCCAGGAATGAACCAGTCGCCTTTTGAAGATATGAATGCGGCGCCTCCAGGAATGGGAATGCAACAACAGCAACCAATGATGCTCGAACCAGGAAAACAACAACCACAAAGCCAAACACCAGCGCTCGATTTCTTTTGCACAGACTTAACACATCAAGATGAACAGAAAAAAATCGACCCAATGATCGGCCGAGACAAAGAAGTCGCACGCATGATCCAAATTCTCTCACGACGATCAAAAAATAATCCACTCTTACTTGGTGATCCGGGTGTAGGAAAAACAGCAATTGTAGAAGGATTAGCAAAACGCGTTGTGGAAAAAAACGTTCCAGATGCATTATTAGGAAAACGCATTCTCTCACTCGATCTAGGATTGGTTGTCGCCGGAACAATGTATCGCGGAGAATTTGAAGCACGCATAAAACAAATCGTCGATGAAATTTCAAACAACGACGATGTTATTTTATTCATTGATGAAATCCACACCATCATCGGCGCAGGATCATCAAACGGATCAATGGACGCAGCAAACATGCTCAAACCTGCGCTGGCAAGAGGCGTATTCAAATGCATCGGTGCAACCACAGAAAATGAATACAAAAAACATATTGAATCAGATTCTGCACTTGAACGTCGCCTCCAACCAGTACATGTTTATGAACCAGACGAAGAAACAACTATCGCAATTCTCACCGGCATCAAAGACAAATACGAAAAATTCCACAAAGTCAGCATAGAAGAAGATGCGATTATAGAAGCAGTAGAACTTGCAAAAAGATACATTCCAGAAAGATTTTTCCCAGACAAGGCCATTGATGTATTAGATGAAGCTGCAGCAATAGTCGGAATGCACACACGAAAAACTGCAGAAAAACGACAATTCATGGAAACAGAAGAAGCACTTGATGGAATCGAAAAAAATAAAACAGAAGCATTACAAAAAGGAGATTTCAAAAAAGCACTTGGATTAAAACAACAAGAAAAGAAATTAAAAAACAAAAAATACGCACTGCGCCGTAGAATGAACAAACGTGAAAAACAGTCTCATGGCGTTGTAACACCAAAAGATATCAAGAAAGTCATTGCGCAAATGACCGGCGTTCCACTTAACCAGCTTGAAGATAGCGATCGCGAAAAACTCGCAGAACTCGACGCAACATTAAAGTCTCGTGTTATCGGACAAGATCACGTGGTGGATCAAGTTGCACAAAGTATTCGTCGTGCACGACTCGGATTAGTTCACCCCAATCGCCCACTAGCCAGCTTCTTGTTTGTTGGTCCATCTGGAGTTGGAAAAACAGAACTCGCAAAAACAATCGCGGATACGGTTTTCGGCGGACAACAAGCATTCGTTCGCGTCGACATGTCTGAATTTCGCGAAAACTTCAACATGTCAAAATTAATCGGCGCACCAGCAGGATACGTTGGATACAAAGAAGAAAACAGACTCACAGACCAAGTAAAACGCCGACCGCACTCCTTAGTATTATTCGACGAAATCGATAAAGCACATCCTGATGTATTAAACCTATTATTACAATTACTAGAAGATGGACACGTAACAGATGCTGGTGGAAAACAAATCAACTTCAAAAACACAATTATTGTAATGACTGCTGCTGCAGATCCAAAATCATACAGCGGCGAAGGCGTGATGGGATTTGATTCAATTGATAATGAAGATGAAATACTTATCCAAACCGCAGCAGTACGTGAAAACGTAAAAGATCGATTCAAAGACGAATTCCTAAACCGTATCGATAAAATCGCCGTCTTCCGTCCACTTGCACGCGAGCATATCGAAATGATTATCAATAAAGAATTAGGCGAAGTTCAAGATAGAATTCAAAAAATGGGATTTGAAGTTTCAATCGGAAATAAAATCAAGGATCGCCTACTATCAAACTCTCATGTCCCCGACCAAGGCGCACGAATGGTACGAAAAATCATTTCAGAACTCATTGAAGATCCTCTCTCAAATTATTTGGTTGATGAAGACCCAGAACACGGAAGTTCTATCGCCATGAAACTCAAAGGTTCTGATATCGAAGTGAAAAAGAAGAGAAAAAAAGCTGTTAAATCATGAATCAAATATTATGGATGAAAACACTGAACAACTTGATAGACTTGAAGACAAAATCGCAAAACAGTTAGACCGACTAACATATCTTGTGGAAAAAAAACGGAATCCAGCTTTTATCAAAATCGAATACAAGCGGTTTGTTGACTTAATCACACAAAAATTTGTCTTGCTGCAAGATAACCTACAAGACAAAAAAGGCAGCATGGCAGCACAACACTACGAACAAGAAAAACAAAAATTACAATCAGAATACAAAGAAGACATAGTTTCCGTAGCAGTTGCTATCGATAATGAACTCGTAACCACAACCTAAGCATCGAGTATTCTTTCTGCACCCCATAAAATGTGGTACGGAAAAAAATACTTGTATGGCAGACTCAAGTATCGAAGCAACTGGAGATGGGATGCAATCCTTTCTCAGCAAAAGTCTCGGTGCGCTCACCTCACAAGTTTCAGGTGGGCGAATTTCTGATACAGACATGCAGTCAATAAAGACATCATTGAAAAACTCCGAGTTAGAAAAAACCATGCAGAATTCAGTTAAAAAATGGACACAAAACAAACCAAGTGACAAAAAAATCAATCCAGAAGAAATAAAAAAGCTCATAGAAGATAAAAAAGAGCTCATAAAAGACAAAATCGCCCTCCCCCAAAGAGAAACCCAAGTGGAGGCACCAAAACAAACAAATCAGCAACAAGAAACACCCTCAATGAAACAAACGGCACAAGAACAAAAATCAAAAATGAACCAAGGGAGCCAAAAAAATCAACAAACAAAAAAACAACCACAAACACAAGGAGTAGCCGCACAACCAAACAATGAAACACAAGAGGCCCAAAACCTTCCTTCTTCAAAAGTTGGCCAAATGGGCGTTGCGCAAAAAAAACCTGTCCTTGGTGCAAACATGGGAGCTGCAAACATCAGTCAAAACCTCAACACACTTCGGCAAAAAGCCCGCGTACAAGAAGGCCAAACTGTAGATGATCAAATTGACGACGACGAAGACACAGAACTGCCACAAGAATCCATACAAGAACAAACTGACGCACTTATCGCAAAAGCAGAAATAAAAAAATATCAAAAAAAGCTAGCCAAGAAAAGACGACGTGACAAAATGAAACGCAGACCAACCCTTATATCCGGCCCTGTTTTTGCAGGTATCAGAGACGGCGGAGCAACACTATCAACATTTCTGATCACTCTCATTATCGGCATTGCATATATGGTAATCGGAACAATCGGAAATGCACTTTCATTAAGCTTAAGATTCTTTTTCACCCCAAAAGCCCCAGAAAAATCTCCATCAAAAAATCGCAGAATAAAAACCAAAAAGGCAAAAAGGTTTTTCGCAAGACGAAGCGGAAAAATCGCAGCAACACACAATCAGGCTGTTCAGAAAGACCTAGAGATGGAAAAAATAATGACCGTTCTACTAAACGTAATGCTCCAACCACTTTTTCGCATTCTAGC
>NZCD01000025.1 GCA_002688135.1 Parcubacteria group bacterium | reverse complement strand
TGCGTCAGTTGCCTTCTGGGCAATCTGTAGTAAATTTTGCAGTTGCGACGAATCGATCGTTTACTGATAAAGAAGGTAATAAGCGTGATGATGTTGAGTTTCATAATATTGTAGTGTGGGGGAAATTGGCAGAGATTTGTAATCAATATTTGAATAAAGGTAAGAAAGTATATATTGATGGACGTTTGCAGACGCGCACATGGGATGGTCAGGATGGTGTGAGTCGTTCACGAACAGAGATTATTGCAGAGAATTTGATTATGTTGGATCGTGCTGGGCAATCGTCTGGTAATTATCAGCAGAATCAAAATCAAGGGAATTATTCAAACAATCAAAATCAGAATTTTCAATCTAAATCAGCAGCACCGCAGGCAGAGGAACAACTTCCAACGATTTCATTGGATGAGGAGCCAGCGCCGCAGGGAGATAAAATTAGAATCGAAGATATACCTTTTTAGTGAGTAGTGAGTAGTGAGTAGTTTGTAGTGAGTAGAATTTTTCTACAAACTACTCACTACAAACTACCAACTAGCAAAATATGGCTTTAAAGAAAACAAAGGTTTGTCACTTCTGTGTCAATCAAAAAGATATTGATTATAAAGATGCTGCAACATTGCAGAAGTTTTTGACACCTTATAAATCGATTGTGGCTAAGAAGCGAACGGGGAATTGTGCGCTGCACCAGCGGAAAGTGACGAAAGCAATTAAACAGGCACGAATCATGGGGTTATTGCCTTTTGTGGGCGGACGTTGATAGCTGTTAGCTGTTAGCTTCTAGCTTTTAGACAATGAGTCGAGCGAAGCTCGACATATTTATACGTCGCCTTTGGCGACACATTCCCTAACAGCTAACAGCTAAAAGCTCATACATGGCTTGGAAGAGACTACAAAACAAACAATTGCAGCACAACTTAATTAAACGCGCTCAAGTCCTTCGCGGTATTCGCGACTTTTTTGATTCTGATGGATTTGTTGAGGTGATGACTCCGCGGATGGTGAGGTTGGCTGGGCAGGAACCTTATTTAGATCCGTTTGTGACGAATGTTACTGATGCTCAAAATAATTCGTATGAGGCTCGATTGATTACATCGCCAGAATATTCTTGTAAGAAATTATTGGCGGCTGGTTTTGAAAAGATTTATGATCTGGGGTCTTGTTTTCGAAATCGCGAGGCTTTTGGGGGATTGCATAATCTGGAGTTTACGATGCTGGAGTGGTATCGGGCCGATGCGGATTATACTACGTTGATGGATGATGTGGATGCGTTCCTCACTAAATTTACTCAATTATCAACATCGACACTCGATGTCGATTCGACATCGAGTGTCGATTGTGAGCGAGTTTCGATGAGGGAGTTGTGGAGGCGATATTGTGATGTTGATTTGGATGTTTTGCTCGAACGGGAATCTTTGGTAAGATTTGTGACTGAACGAGGTATTCATTTTTCTGAAGATGATCGATATGAAGATTTATTTTATCGAGTGTTTTTGAAAGAGATTGAACCGGAGTTGATTAAGCCGACTTTGGTGTATGATTATCCTGCGCAGATGGCGGCGTTGGCGAAATTAAAAAATGATAAATATGCAGAGCGAGTTGAGTTGTATATAGATGGTATTGAAATAGCCAACGGATTTTCTGAATTGATTGATGGGGAAGAACAAAAAAAGCGTTTGATTGAGGAACAGAAACTTCGTGGTGAGTTGGGACGAGATGTGTTTGATATTGATGAGGATTTTATCGATGCACTTTCATCCATGAAACCTTCTGCTGGAATTGCACTGGGAGTTGATCGATTGATCATGAGTTTATTGGGAACAAAAAATATTGAAGATGTAATTGCATTTCCAGCGCAATATCTTTTTAACAACATGGATCCCGGACGTCTCCGGGATGACAATCTATAATATGGCAAAAATTGCAGAAATTTCAAACGGACGAATTTTAGATTATCGCGGAGGGTTGTATGAGGTTGTTGAATTTCAGAGTATTAGTCCCGGGAAGGGGTCTGCGTTTTGTCGTACGCGCATGAAGCATTTGGAAACGGGGAAAGTTTTGGAGGTTAATTTTAAGGATAGTGATGCGTTTGAAGTTGTGACGGTTCAGCGAAAGAATATGCAGTATTTGTATAATGATGGTTCTGGATTGGCGTTTATGGATAATAAAACGTATGAGCAGGTGAGTGTGCCAGCAGCTGCAGTTGGAAATGGTGTGAAATTTTTAAAGGAAGGGCAGGAAGTTGTGGTGGTGATGGATGGTGAGCGAGCATTATCTGTTTCGTTGCCGAAGAAGGTGACTATGAAGGTTGCGAAAGCTCCAGATGCAGTTAAGGGTGATTCTTCTGGTGGGAATGTGACTAAGGATGTTGAGCTTGAGAATGGTACGATTGTGAAGGCTCCATTATTTATCAAAACAGGAGAATCAATTGTAGTATCAACTGAAACTGGTGATTACGTCGAGCGAGCGAAATAGATTTTGGAATTAGGAATTATGAATTAGGAATAAGGTATAAAAGCGCTAGCGCGCTTTTTTTGTATTGACAGTTTGTGTTTTAGTTGTTATGTTTTGATTGTTGTTCATTATATGGGGGGTTTAATATGCCTGGTTTTCCAGTTATTTCTTGGTTTGCTTTTGTTGGAGTAGCTTTGTTTTTGATTTATTTATTTACAATATCAGCCAAAAAAGTTCGATATCGTAATATGAGGAATGTTACGGGAATGCTGTCGATGTTGTTGCTGGCTGTGTTTGGAGGTTCACTTTTACTCTTTGACACTCAAGTTCACTTGTTGATTCTAGATGGATTGATCATGATTACTAGTGTGGAGGGGTTTGTGCGTTTGCATAGCGAATATCATGGTGAGGTTTGATCATGTCTTGGTATTTGTCACTACCTCTTGAAATTCATTTTTTGGTTTTGTTTACTGGAATCACCTTTTTGCTTTTTGTGCCGCTTGTCTATGAGAGATTTGTTCTTAAGCGACAACCGGAGAACATATCACTTTTGACTCATAAGTCTGCTGCTTGGGGAATGGCAATTTTGGCGATTCCTGGTGGTATGATATTTTATAAGATTCAAAAAGAAGGATCTGGATACCAACTACTTTTACTTGCGGGATTTCTCATAGTCATTTGTCTGGCTGTTGCGGAATTAATTTTGCATTATGGATTAACAAAAGATGATTCAGCTGATGAATAAGCGCTACGGCGCTTTTTTTGGTATAATTAAGAACTATGAAAGAAATGGAATGGCATCATGCATCGTTGGGGAAGGTTTTTGATGTGGTGAGGTCTGATAAAAAGGGGTTAACAAAAGTGCAGGCGAAAAAGCGTTTGGGGGTTGATGGTGCGAATGCTTTGCCTGAACCGAAACGTCCTTCGGGATGGTCTATTTTTTTCTCGCAGTTTAAGGGGTCGTTGACGTTGTTGTTGGTTGCGGCTGGTTTGGTGGCTTACGCGTTGGGAGAAGAATCGGATGCGATTATTATTGGATTGACTGTTTTGATAACAGTCTTGTTTGGATTTATACAAGAGTATCGAGCGGAGCAGGCGTTTCGATTATTGAAATCTTTGTTGGCGCCGACTGCGCGTGTGATGCGTGGTGGGAGTGAGACGCAGGTTCCGTTAGGGGAGGTTGTTGTTGGAGATGTGCTTGTGTTGCAGGCTGGTGATAGGGTTCCTGCTGATGCGAGATTATTTGAGGTAAATAATTTTGAGGTTGTTGAGGCGGAATTAACTGGGGAATCTGTACCATCGAAAAAATATGTGAAAGTTGTTGATGTTGGAGCTGGTTTGCCGGATCGTACGAATATGTGTTTTCAGGGGACGGTAATTGCTTCTGGTGAGGCGTTGGGAGTTGTGGTTGCTACCGGAATGGATACGGAGTTTGCGAAGATCGCGACGAAACTTGGTGAGATTGAGGATCCTGTTACACCATTACAAAAGAATTTGAAAGATTTTGTGCGGTGGTTGACTGGTGTTATTTTGGTGATGATTGCTGTGTTGTTTTCTGTTGCGATGTTGAAAGGAATTGGATTAGTATTGTCATTGGAAACAGCGATTGCCGTAGCGGTCGCATCTATTCCGGAAGGTTTGGTGATTTCAGTTACTTCTATGTTGGCTTTGGGTGCGCGGCAGATGTTGAAGGATCAGGTGTTGATTCGAAATTTATTGGCGGTTGAAACGCTTGGTGCAGTGACGGTTATTTGTACTGATAAAACTGGAACGCTTACACAGGGAGCGATGGTGATGACAGAGGTTTTATCAACTAACCATGAGAATGATTTATTGAAAGGATTATATTTTGGTTCTGGAATTCGAGTGGAAAATTCAAAATCAAAGCCGGAAAAATGGAATTTATTTGGCACGCCAACTGAGCAGGCTTTGTTTTCCTATTCAGCGCAGCATGGGATGGCGAAATTTGAGGATGAGCGTATCAAGAAGCGTTTGGACATGATTCCATTTGATTCTCAATATAAATATCGTGCGACATTGTATAAGCATGATGGAAAACATGTGGCATATGTTGTTGGGGCGCCGGAGCAGTTGTTGGAGCATTCGACTTTGTCGGCTGCGGAAAAGAAAAAATGGAAAAAGGAGATTTCATCTCGTTCGGATGCTGGTATGCGTGTAATTGGTTCTGCTAGATTTTTTGTTGATAGGAAATGTAATTGTTTTGATGATGTTGCTGGAGAAGTTTTGGAACATGATTTGGAATTTTTAGGTTTGGGTGTGATTTCTGATCCGCTTCGAGAGAGTGTGATTGATTCGATTGCTGATGCGAAGGCTGCTGGTGTGCATGTCATTATGATTACTGGTGATAATCCTAAAACTGCTCTGGCAATTGCTCAGCGTGCTGGAATTGCGCATGAAGATTCTGAAGTGATTGATGGAAAGACTCTCATGAAAATGTCTGATGCTGAACTTCGTAAGAGGATTGAGAAGGTTCATGTGTTTGCGCGTATTTCTCCTTTGGATAAATTACGATTGGTTGAGATATTGCAGAAAAAGAAGCATGTGACTGCAATGACAGGGGATGGAATCAATGATACAGCTGCGCTCAAGAAGGCGGAGATTGGTGTTGCAGTGGGGACTGCTCATGATATTGCGAAGCAGTCTGCTGATATGGTTCTTTTGGATAATGATTTTAATTCTATTGTTGGGGCTATTCGTGGTGGGCGTCGCATTTTTGCAAATGTGCAAAAAGTTGTGACTTTTTTGTTGTATGGAGCATTTACTACTGCTGTTGCGATTATTTGTTCGTTATTATTTGGATTGCCGCTTCCGTTTTTACCAGCACAAATTTTGTGGGTGAATATTATTGAGGATGCAATGCCGGGATTGGCGTTTGTGTTTGAGCCTGCAGAACCAGGGCAAATGAAATCTGGTCCGCGTAAAATGAAGGCTCCTCTGCTACCAGCTGTTTCTAAAAGTGTAATTTTTGGAGTGGGATTGGTTTCTAGTTTTATATTATTTGGTACGTTTTGGTGGCTGTATCATACGACAGGAGATTTGGTTTATTCTCGTTCTGTGGTGTTTGTGGTCTTGGGGATTGATACATTTGTGACTGCATTTTCTTTGAAAAGTTTGACACGGTCATTTTATAAAATTAATCCTTTTAATAATTTGGTGTTGTTGTTTAGCTTGTTGTTCTCGTATGCGTTGTATTTCGTGGCTTTGTATATCCCGACATTTTCAAACTTACTTGAAGTAAAGCCTTTTGATTGGTTTGGTTGGCAGGTGGTGATTGTTGTCGGTGTTATTAATTTGATAATGGTTGAGATTGTAAAAGCTATCTTCGCTCGACAAAAGAAGGCCTAACCTTTACTATATTATTCGTATGAAAGGTAAAAAATATTTAACAGGCGATCGACCTACGGGCCCGTTGCATTTGGGGCATTATGTTGGATCGCTGAAAAATCGTGTTGACTTGCAGAATGATGGCTGCGAGGGTTTTATAATTATTGCAGACTATCAGGTGGTTACAGATCGTTTTGAAACAGAAGATGTTGAGAAGAATATTTATGAATTAGTTAAGGATTATATTTCTGTGGGGATTGATCCTAAGAAGACGCCGATTTTTGTGCAATCACAGATTCCAGAGTTGGCTGAGCTGACGATGGTGTTGTCGATGTTGGTGACAGTTCCTCAATTGGAGAGAAATCCTACAGTAAAAGAAGAGGCGAAAGCGATGGGGGTTTCTAAAAAGATGTCGGCTGGGATGTTTGTGTATCCTGTTTCGCAGGCTGCGGATATATTATTGTTGAAGGCAGATTTTGTGCCAGTTGGAGAGGATCAGGCGCCGCATATTGAATTGACGCGTGATGTGGCGAATCGATTTAATAAAACTTTTGGTGAGGTATTTCCGGTTCCGAAAATTGTATTGTCTGATTATCCGCGATTGTTGGGATTGGATGGAAATCAGAAGATGAGTAAATCTCGCGGAAATGCGATTAATCTTTCTGATGATGCGAAAACAGTTGAGAAGAAATTGAAAAAGGCTGTGACAGATTCTAAGGGCAAAGTAGCTTATGATCCAAAAGAACAGCCGGAAGTTTCAAATTTGTTGACTATGATGGCGATCGTTACTGGAAAATCAGAAAAAGACTTGGTGAAAAATTTTAAAGGGAAAGGATATGGAGTTTTGAAGACAGAAGTTGCTGATGCGGTTAATGCATTCCTGGATCCAATTAGAAAGAAGCGAGCTAAAGTTACAGATGCTCAAGTGAAAAAGATTTTGAAGGATGGTGCTGCGCGTGT
>NZCD01000024.1 GCA_002688135.1 Parcubacteria group bacterium | reverse complement strand
TTTTTTCTTTTCCTTTGAGTGAAGAAATGTTGGGCACGATGTAATCGATTCCGTGCATATCTTCATCAGGAAACATTAATCCTGCATCTATAATAAGAATATCTTCGCCACATTCTAAAACCGTACAGTTGCGACCGATTTCTTCTAATCCGCCCAATGCATAGATTTTTAGTTTTTTGTTAATTGGTGCTGGTTTTTTGTCTGAATGTGGTTGTGGTCTAGGTCTGCGGTTTTGTGTTCGATTTTTATTTCTACTTGAAGAACTGCGCGACGTTTTTGAATTCGCTGTTCTTCCTGTTGGGCGTCTTTTGAATACGCCTCTTTTTTGTGTTGTTTTTTCTGCCATAATAATGAGTAATGTCGCAATGCGACTTTGGTTTATTGTTTTTTAGATTTATCGATTTTTTGATGTTACCAACTCCACTGCTTTTTAGATTTGATGAACCAATTTTCGATATCAGCAAATCGATCGATTGGAGTGACGATACGACCTTGCGTCACGCCCATTACACGGTTGTGAACCGCATATTGATATGTTGGATTGTATAAAACAATCGCTGGTTTTTTCTTAAGGATGAATTCTTGAAATTGTTCGTATAATTTTTCGCGTTTTGATTTGTCTTTTGTATTTCGTGCGGCTTCAAGTAAATCATCTAAATTGCGATCTACAAATCGAGCTAGTGTTGTGCGGTTTTCATTTCCTGCGTCATACCATAATGGATATGGGTCTGGGTTGTTGCCCAGTACGACCCCCACTAACAGTGCTTCGTATGCATGGCTTTTTAGAGTTTCGCGTTCCAGTAGTTGTGCAGGAATTGGTGTTAATGTGACATGCGCACCAAGTGATCGCCATGCCGCTTTTAATTCTTCTGCAATAGCTTGTGCGTCATCTGTTGCAACATGTGACAAATTTATTTCTAAATAACTATTATTTCGTTTTCTAAAATATGGTTGTAGGGTGTCGAGTGCTGCGCCGATCTGTGTTGTGATTTCTCCACGTGTAAATTCGATTTCCTCGTCTGTTGGTTCCGCACTTTCACGTTCTTCGTTTTCAGCGTTATCTGTTTTGAAATCTTCGATCCATCTTTCTAATTCTATATCAACCTGTGCGTTTAAAAATTCTTCCGATGAAATGCGTTCCCAATTATCTTCATCTAGTTTTGTGATTGCTTGTTCAATGTTGGTTGTGTGTTCACCTGCAATGTATCCTGGCATCCCTTCTATAAGTGGTGAATGCGCAACCTGCGCGCGGCCTTTTAAAATATCGTCAATAATGTGTTGTTTATTGATCGCTAGTGATAATGCATCACGAACTGCTTGGCGTTTTAGTGAGGTGTTCAGCAGTTGATTAAAAAATATACCGGTGTATTCTGGTGCAGCAAATACATACTGGTTTGCGCGTTTTGATCCGATCCTATCGATTTCTTCTCCGGTTAATGCTCCTAAGCCATCAATTTCTTGTTTTAAAAATAAATCTAAAATTTGTGCGTTTGTTGATGCTGATTTGATTTCAATAGTTTCAATATGAGCTGGTTGGCGGTGGTAGTTTTCATTGCGCACTAATCGCACTGTGCTGACACCCTCTGATTCATTTGTGCTTAATTCTGAGAATGTGTATGGGCCTGAACCAATTGGTGTTATGTTGAGTGTTGATGCATTTATTTGTGTTTCTTCGATTTCAGACCAGATATGTTTTGCGAGAATTCCAAATGTGAGGGTGTGTTGAAAATGCTCAAAGGGTTCTTCAAGTGTTAGTGTGATGTTGTGGTCGTCTGTGACTTCTGTTTTCACGTTAAAGAACTGTCCTTTAAGTGGACTTTTGACTTCATTGTTTTGAATGAGCGTGATTGTAAATGCAACGTCATGTGCTGTTAGTGGCGTACTGTCATGAAACGTGACGTTGTTTTTTAGTTTGATCTTATATGTTGTTTTGTTTTCATTAACTTCGACAGATTCAGCAATATCGTTAATAAGTTGTCCGTTGCTGTCATATCTCATGATTCCTGAAAATACCAATTTTGAAACTGCTGCATCAACTGCAGAGAGTGATGCGTATAATGGATTGAAATGTTGTGGTGACCCAATAATTCCTTCACGATACGTTCCGCCAGTTGCTGGTGTGTCGATGCGGTGTGATCCAACAAATTGTGATGACCACCATGAAAATCCAATAATAAATAAAACGACTCCAATTCCGAGCCAAATTTTTTCTGAAAGTGATAAAAAAAGTCGTGCATACTTCATTTGACGCATGCGTGGTACGAATTTTTTATGAACATTAAAAACAAGTTTTTGATCAAGTGCTTCTATATGGTCTGTTTTTTTGCGCGCAGGCTTGATCAGTGATATGAGATTTTTGAAGAACACAGGGGTGCTTATAAAGAGGAAGTTGAGTTTATTAGCTTAGCAGAGATTTTGTGAAAGCGCTAGCTTAATAACAATTCGCGTTGTGGTATGTAGAGATAATAAAAAGATAGATGAGAGGGTTTTGTGCTGATACTACAGTTGAAGGTAGATGTCTAGGAATGCTGCAAGAAAAAAGAGAATTGCAATAACAATTGTTGTATTGTGGATTTTTTTTTCAACACCGCGTTTGGTTGTGTGAACTTGTCCTTCTCCACCAAATCCAGCTCCTAAGCCAGTTCCGCGTGCTTGAAGTAAAATAATCGTAATAAGTAAGATTGGTAGGACGATTTGAGCGATTGTAAGAATTTTCTGCATATGTTCTTAAGAAGATAATGAAGCCATATACTAGCAAACACATGGATTCACGTCAAGTCATTATTTTGCTATACTATATCTCTATGGATATACCTCAAGAGGCACAACCAGCTATGCCAGCGCCGCGTCATTCAAAGGTTTGGAAATACGCGTTTTTGTTTTTGTTGAGTGTTGTTGTGGTATTTACTTTTTTTGTGATTTTGGGTGTTTCAAGTTCTTCTGTTGAGGGTGGTGCATTTGGTGATGCAAATCGTCCTACAATTGGTCCGGATACTGCTGTTGTTAAGATTGTAGAGTATTCAGATTTTCAGTGTCCATTTTGTGAGCGTGCGATAGAGCCTTTGCGACAAGCAGTCGCGCCGTATGGAAATCGTGTGCGGTTAGAGTATCGTCATTTTCCTCTGTATTCAATTCATCCTCGTGCAGTTGCGGCAGGTGTGGCCAGCGAGTGTGCGCATGATCAAAAGAAGTTTTGGGAGTTTCATGATGTGTTGTTTGATAATCAGGCTGGCATGACAGATAAAGATTTCTTAAAGTATGCGCGCACAGTTGGTTTGAATGTGGGGGCGTTTTGGGATTGTTATACATCTCAAAAACATTTGAGTCGTGTGAATCGTGATTTTCAAGCTGGATCTGAGCAAGGTGTTCGTTCCACGCCAACATTTTTTGTTAATGGGAAACGTGTTGAAGGTGCAGTGAGTTTTGAGAATTGGAATGCCGTCCTCACGCAATTTTTGCAATAAATATGAAACGAATCTTCATCGTATTTTTTCTGACATTTTTTCTTGTGGCACCGGCCACGGTTTTTGCGCAGAATACAGGAATCGACGGAAGATGTTTTAATGAATCGCAATGTGAAAAGGCAGGGGGTGATTTTGCGTCAGATAAAACGTGTGCGGGAAAGTTGGGTTTTTGTTTCGCAAAACCAATTGATGTTAATTTAAGTGTATCGATTGGAAATGTTGGGACAATTTCCGGGTTAGCTCATTATGCGCAGGTTGGATATCAATATGCGGTTGGTGTTGGAATTATTATTGCGGTGCTCATGGCGAGCATTGCAGGGATTCGCTGGATGACGGCAGCTGGCGTTCCTGCGCGCGTGACATCAGCAAAAAATTTGTTGATTAATGCGACGCTTGGTTTGGTCATGTTGCTTGGTTCATATTTGATTTTGTTTACGATCAACCCTGACATTTTAGATTTTAAAGTGTTGCGTGTGGCCATGAATCGACGTGAGATTTTTAATACGAATGATTCGTGTCAAGTATTCGGTGTGGAGACTGCTTTTGCTCCTGAATCGCAAGGTAAGTATGAAGATCTCAAGCCGGATGATTTTAAAGATGCAACTAAAATTTCATTTGGTGGTCCGAATTGTGGAAAAAAATATTATGTGAAGGATGGTGGTGGTGTCACTTGCACAGGTTATACGTGTGAGACAACAAAAACTTGTTACAAAGAGGAATGCATTGCCGCCATATTAGCCGGCACGGTAAAAGCTGATGGTGTTGCACCTCCATATATTGATAACGACATGGCCTTGCATGTCATGTGTGCAGACGGTTCTCTTGAAAAAATTATCGAAGATGATGTCGATGATTTGAATTCGAGTAGCGCAGCGAAGGAATACTTGAAAGGGCCGTTCAGCTATTTATTTAAGAATATAGACAGCAAGTTAACGCAGGCAGTCACCGATGCTGTAACAGAGTGTGAAGATGATCATGGTGGAGAAAGTGGCGCGTTAATGATGGCAGAGGTGAATGATGAGATTTTGTCTGCTGGTGGTAATGCGGTTTTAGGAGGATCTGACGATTGGTTTGGTATTGGAATGGACATTACACAATTTTTAGAAGCTGACGGAACTTTAAAGAAAGCTCCTAAATGTGTGTTGAATGTGAATTTAGCCAAGAAGATGGGTGCACCACTAGATGAAGATTTTGACGATATTGATAAAGATTTTTTTGGCATTGGAAAAGGGCAGAATGTTGCTTTGCCTAAAAAGGAATATGGGTGCAGCTACACGCTGTGTAAGAGTTTAATCCCCGTGGATTTTTTAAGAAAAGGCATGACCTGTGATGTCATCATTAATCGCACAGAATTTAAAGATATGTGATTATTAGTGAGCAACTTTATCCACCCTTGACCTCACTGACTTGAGGTGATACACTGCTTTTTCTAGTGTATCATTCTTTTTTTATACATTTTTTATCCACATGTCTCTTACAAAAACACGCACAAAAGCAGTTACCAAAAAAGTTATGAAAAAAACCAAAGTTGCAGCGCCTAAAGTTTCGTCTCAAGTGCATAGTGCTGATGTGATTTCTATCAAAGGTTCTCGTGTTCATAATTTGAAGGATGTCTCAATTGATATTCCGAAGAATTCTTTGGTGGTTGTGACCGGGCTTTCTGGTTCTGGAAAATCTTCTATTGCTTTTGATACTGTGTATGCTGAAGGTCAGCGTCGCTATGCAGAAAGTTTGTCAGCTTATGCCCGGCAGTTTTTGGAGATGCAAGATAAGCCGGATGTTGATGAGATTCATGGATTATCTCCAACGATTGCGATTGATCAGAAATCCAACACAAAAAATCCTCGTTCAACTGTTGGTACGACAACGGAAATTTATGATCATTTGCGATTGTTGTTTGCGCGTGTTGGTTTGCCGCATTGTACATTGTGTGGAAGTGAGATTCGTCAGTTGAAAGTTGGGCAAATTATTGAGGGGATTCGATCGATTTTGCGACGTGGTGATCGTATTCGTGTTTTGGCGCCACTATTTCGAAATGAATATGTGAAGAATGAAGCGGTGCATAATATGATTGGGCAGATTCCGTCAGATATGTATCGTGTTGATGGAAATTATGTGCGTCGTAATGATTTACAATCGATGCCAATTGATGAAACGTATCCGCACACTCTTGAGGTATTTATGGGGGAGCTTGAGAAAGGTAAGGATGCTGGTTTGGTAGATATTGTTGAGAAGGGATTGGATTGGGGAAATGGAATGATTGTCGTGCATATTGTAAATTCAGATACAAATACAATTTTTTCTACAGATTTGTTGTGTGGTTCATGTGGAACTCGTTCTACGGCGCTTGAGCCACGCTCTTTTAGTTTTAATTCGCCGCATGGTGCTTGTCCGCGTTGTACTGGTTTGGGGATTACCATGGAAGTTGATGCGGATTTAGTTATTCCAAATAAAAAATTAACTTTGGCCGAAGGGGCTGTTGAGCCGTGGGTTCGTATTACGGGAAATCAGACTTGGCATTTGAAATTATTGGCTGAAGTTGCGAAAGCTCATAAGTTTAGTGTTGATACGCCGGTGAAGGATTTGTCGCGAAAGGCGTATGATATTGTGTTGTATGGAACAGGGGATCAGGAATATGAGGTGGGGAAGAAGACGGCGATGTATGAAGGGGTGATTCCGAGTTTGGAAAAACGTCATCAAGAAACAAATTCAGATTATATTAGAAAGGAGATTGAAAATTACATGCATGAGAGTGTGTGTCCGTCGTGTCAGGGGAAGCGATTGAAGCCGGAGGCGTTGGCAGTGACGGTTGATGATTTGGGAGTTGCTGATGTGGTGCAGTTGTCTGTAGATGAGGCGGTTGATTGGTTTTCCAGTTTGCTTGCTTCAGATAAAAAGAAAGAAGGGGTTTTGTCTGGTGATAATGAAAAGATTGCAAAACCGGTTGTGAAGGAGATTGTGGAACGATTGAGTAAAATTTCTTCTGTTGGATTGGATTATTTGACGATTAATCGTTCGATGACAACGTTGTCTGGTGGTGAAGCTCAACGTATTCGATTAGCTTCACAACTTTCAACTGGATTGACTGGAGTGATTTATGTTTTGGATGAGCCGTCTGTTGGAATGCATCCGCAAGATATTGGAAAATTAATTGAGACGCTTACGTTATTGCGAAACTTGGGGAATACGGTGATTGTGGTTGAACATGATGCGGAAATTATGGCGGCGGCAGATTTTGTGATTGATGTTGGGCCGGGGGCCGGAGTATATGGTGGTGAGATTATTGCGTCAGGAACGTTGGAGGAATTGAAGAAAGATAAAAATTCTACAACTGGGCAATACTTATCTGGAAAGATGGAGATTGAGGTGCCGAAGAAATTACATAAGGGAAGTGGTAAGCATTTGGAAGTAGTTGGGGCGACACAACATAATTTGGACAATGTTGATTTGAAGATTCCATTAGGAAAGTTTGTGGCGGTTTCTGGAGTTTCTGGTTCTGGAAAATCTACTTTGGTTTTGGATATTTTGGGAACGTTTTTGTCGAAGCATTTTTATCGAGCTAAAAAAGAGCCAGGAGAGCACAAGAATGTGAAGGGTTTGAAACATATCGATAAGGTGATTTCGATTGATCAATCGCCGATTGGGCGAACGCCGCGTTCTAATCCTGCGACCTATACGGGATTGTTTACGATTATTCGTGATTTGTTTACGGAAGTTCCTGAAGCAAAAGCTCGTGGTTATGACGCGGGAAAATTTTCATTTAATGTTCGTGGTGGTGGGCGTTGTGAGGCATGTGCGGGAGAAGGATACGTTCGTATTCCGATGCAGTTTTTAACTGATGTGTTTGTTGAGTGTGATGAATGTCATGGGAAACGATACAATCGTGAGGCTTTGGAAATTCATTATCGTGATAAAGATATTTCAGATGTTTTGAAGATGACGGTTGAGGAAGCAAAGTTATTTTTTAGCGATGTGCATAATGTTTCTGATAAGTTGAAGATTTTGTCAGATGTTGGATTGGGGTATGTACAGTTAGGACAGCCCGCAACAACATTATCTGGTGGTGAGGCTCAACGCGTGAAATTGGCAACAGAATTGTCTCGACGTTCTACAGGAAAAACATTATATATTTTGGATGAGCCTACAACTGGTTTGCATTTTGATGATATTAAAAAATTGTTGGGAGTGTTGATGATGTTGGTTGAAAAAGGTAATACGGTTTTGGTGATTGAGCATAATGTTGATGTCATTAAATCTGCAGATTGGGTGATTGATATGGGGCCAGGTGGTGGAAAATATGGTGGAAGGATTGTTGCAGAGGGAACACCTAAGGAACTCAAAAAGGCAAAAGCATCGGTCACGGGAAAGTTTCTTAAATAGAGGTGAGGATTGAGGGGTGAGGATTGAGTAAAAAACGGCAGGGGGTTTGTCACACCATAGAACTTTGAACAGAATTTACAGATATTAGAGATAAATTCTATAAAAATTTTTTTTAGCTTAGCTTAGGTTAAACTGCAAAAATTGTTTAGAGAATTTATCTCTAATATCTGAAAATTCTGATCTAAAGTTTATGATGCAACAAACCCCGTGCCGTTTTTTGCATTGACACATAGACCATAATGAGCTATGTTTTGTATAGAGTTTGTTGTTCATTACAATATGGGGAGAAATCATGAGCATTAAGATACATGCAATCATTGAAGATGGTGGGATTGTTCTGCCCAAAGGGGTAGATATTCCTGATGGCACGCTGGTTGAGATCAGACAGCGTGATCCGGATAAGAGAAAAAGTCAACGGAGACCGTCGTGGAATTTGGGTTTGAAAGGTCATGTAATTCGTGCGGATTGTTACGATGATTAATGGCCCGCCGGCTCTTGTCGATACCAATGTACTTATTCATTCGTATGACACATCATCTGATCACTGTGGTGATTGTAAAATTCTTCTAGATAATGGTGAGGATGGGTTGTGTGATTTGATCCTCACTCCACAGGTTCTTGCTGAATTTTTTACTGTCGTGACTAATTCGCAAAAAACTCCGAATCCATTGAGTAAAGACGATGCACTTCATGAGATGCGTTTGCTAGCTCGTATTTACAAGATGATCGATTGCCCTTCTGATGTGTTAGGGCGTGTCGATGGATTGTTGACGCAACTTGATTTCAGTGGTAAGCAAATTCACGATTTGTTTTTGGTCGCTACGATGTTTGCGCATGGCATTACACACATCTACACATACGATGCTCTTTTCGAGAAAATTCCAGGGGTCACAGTTTTGACTCCTTAAAACCGACTTGCACGCAGGTTGGTTTTTATTTGAGAGATCATTTAAAAAAAATCCCGGAAGACCGGGTTTTTTTATTTTGATTCTTCTGTTTTTTCTTCCTTTGTTTCCTCTGGAGTTTCAGTTTTTGCTTCAGCTAGGGTTTCTTTTGCTTTAGATTCTGTTGTTTTTTCTTCTTTGGTTTCTGCTGTTGCATTTTCTACTTCTGCTACTGGTTCTTCTGTGACTTCTTCAGCTTTTGCTTCTGAGTTATTTTCTTTTCTTCCGATCATTGATCGCACAACTTCCTTCAACTTCTTTTTATATTTTACATTTCTTAGAAATGTCATTTGTGCGCGGCGTTTTCGGAATTCTTTTACCAATTCAACTTTTTCGATTGTGGGCAATTGGATGGGGTAGATTTTTTCTACAAATACATTTCCAGTTGCTTTTTTTCGAATCGTGAATGTTGCAGAAGGAGTGTTGCCGCCGCGGCGTTTGATGACAGTGCCTTCAAATACCTGCGTTCGGGTTTTATCGCCTTCTTTGATTTTTTGATGAACGCGTAGGATTTGTCCTGACGCGATATCCTTGGCTTCGATCGTTTTCATATAATTGAGTTACGCGGGGCAGTATACAAATTTCATTTGATTCTGTCAAGTTTCTATTTTGAGTGCTTAATTAAGGGATGATCGACTATTGTGGTTGCTACTTCTTCTGGTGTCATGTGGGTTGTGTCTATCACTATGTCGTAGTTTTCTTTGTTGTAACAGCTTAGATTATAGTATTTTTGATATCGAGTGTTGTCGGATTCTTGGCGTTCTATGAGAGATTGTTTTAGTTCTTCTTGTGATGAAACCTTTGCTTCATTTCGTTCGTCAGGGTTTTCCTGCATGTCCTGCCAGATGCGTCGTGCACCTTCATCAAGTTCTACATCTAGGAATACTTTTACTGAATGAGGAATGAAGTGATATGAGACGCGTCCTTGGATAACAAAATTATCTTTTGTTTTTCCGAGTTCAGCTTGGTAGTTATCTGCCTCCATATCAGTTTCAGGATGAGTTTCTCCATACTCATTATATTCAGCAAGAGTCATACTTCGTTTGCGTGCCATTTCTCTTCGGATGCCGCCAATGTACACACTTTCGAAATTGAGTTTTTCAGCAACCATTTTTGCAACGGTTGATTTTCCGGATCCTGCTGTTCCGCTAATGCTTATTATCATATGGTTATAGTGAGATGTGAGTAACTGTCATCCCGTGGTTGTACGGGATCCATGTTGTTTGTGCTTCTGTCTTGATGGATCCCCGCCTACGCCGGGATGACAAGCACTAGTTCTTGATTTTTAATGTTTCCAAAAATGATTTGAGTTTTGGTGGTAGTAAAGCTGTATATGTTTTGGTGCTTCCTTCCAAATTTGCGAATGTGATTGTATATGCATGCAAGAAAATGCGCCCAAGTTGTTCATCGAGTTTTGTGATGAAGTTTTTGCTGGTATACAATTTGTCTCCGACAATAGGATTTCCTTTTGCGAAAAGATGCGCGCGTATTTGATGTGTTCGTCCTGTTTTAGGAAGGATTTTTAACATGGTAGAGCTTGTGTATCGTGTTTCAACTTCGATAGCAGTTTTTGCTTCTTTTCCTTCTGAACTGGATTCTGGGAGGGCTGACATTTTTCCGGTTTTTTTATTTCGTTGTAGTCGAAAGGCGAGGTCTGTGACATCTTCAAAATCTAGTCCATGTGCCAGAGCGAAATATTGTTTTTGTACGGTGCGATTTTGAAATTGTAATTTGAGGTGTTCAAAAAATTCTGGAGTTTTTGCGATGATCATCACGCCTGAAACATCTCGATCTAAACGATGTACAATTCCTGGACGCAATTCTGGGTTATCGCCAACCTCTCCAACTTGTGGTGAATGATTTTTTGCCCATGTTGAAACTGCTGCTTCGTCTGGATGGTGTTCGTTGGGGTGGGTGAGTAATCCGGGGGGCTTATCAATCACAATATAATCGTCAGTTTCTGTCAGGATTTCGATTTCTGGCATTTCTGATTTCTTTTTTTCTTCGGGTTCTTTTTCTGCTATATCAATTCTCATTCCTGGTCCAACTTCAAAATGTTTGGTGACATTTTTGCCATCAACTGCTACTAAATTATTTTTTATTTTTTTTTGCCAAAAGGTTCGCGAAAATTCTGGGTATGTATGTGTGAGATACATGTCCAGTCGTGTTGGTTCGGATTGTTCGGGGATTGTGTGATTCATGTTTATATTGTTAAATGGTTAAATTGTTAAATGGTTACGAGCTTCGTTCGCCGCAGTGCCGAAGGCGCAAAACAATTTAACAATTTAACCATTTAACAATTAGTTAATTTGTAGTATTGAGCTGGTTTTTTAGTATCCTAAAGGCTTCTTTTTTCGTTTTGATTTCACCTGAAAGTTGAGCTTCTCGTGCAACATGAAGAAGTTCACCAATCTGCTTGCCTGGTTTGAGTTTGAATTTTTTCATGATTTCATCTCCATCAACAAGCGGCTTGGGAAGTTTCATTGCTGCGGTTTTCTTTTTGAAGTGCGAGAGGATTTTATTTATGCGATCTATCATGTCATGAAGAACCGCGATTGCTGGTTCACCTTCAGGTGAAAGTGTTGCAGATCCATCAGCCCATATCATAAGTAATAGATTTGCACCACGAGTTGGGTTTTTGAAGAAATATTTTTCAATTGTCGTTGGTTTCATTTTATCGATATTTCTGGTACCTGCGATTAGATGATAACGAACAAGCCATTCTACATCATCTAAATCGATTCCGACCTCATCCGGGCTTGCGAGTTTCATGCGTTCACAAATATGACGCGTTTTTTCTGCTCCTACGGTTTCGTGTTCATGATTTCGAATTCGATCTACGCCATCATTTTCTGGAGTTTGAATAGTTTCTGGTTTTGAAATGTCATGTAACAAAACTGACAAAACTAAATCTGGATTCAAAGGGTTTGCTCGTTCTTGAGCAAATTTTGGAAAATGTTTTTGTATGAAATCTATACAATCTTTTGATGCGAGTTTTTGCAGTGCTAATCGTGTATGCATCCACACATCTCCTTCTGCATGAAATTCGTGATGTTGCGGAGAGTCCTTCATGTCGAGTAATTCTGGCATGACATGTTTCCATGCGTTTACTTCATCCCACAAATCTAAAGTTTTTACTGGATCAGCTACAAGTGATTTCATGAGCTCGCGTGCGATGGTTTCGTGAGGCACAACGCGTAAGCTTTTTATTTCATCATTTATTTTTTCGATCATGTTTGCTATGGCGAGTTTTGTGTTTTCCTCAATTTCAAAATTAAGTTGGCATGCAAAACGAAGCGCACGAAGCATGCGAAGATAATCTTCTTCAAATCGTTCTTGTGGAATGCCTACAGTTTGCAGCACGCGGCTGTTCAAATCTGCTACGCCATTCCAATCATCAATAAGATCTTCGTTTTTTATATCCCATGCAAGTGCGTTGATGGTGAAATCACGGCGTGCAAGATCTTCAGCAATGGGGAGTTTAGGGTCTGATTGCGTTTCAACATCCTTGTATCCTCCTGTTCCAGCTGCATGATCTGTTCGCGGAAGCGCGATATCAAACGCTGTGAAATTTTCAGATGCATCGTTTGGGGTGAATTTGAAAACACCGAATGTTTTTCCGACGAGATTTACTGTGCCGTGTTTGGTGAGCCATTTTGTTAATTCATCGATTTCGATATTTCGTACAATAAAATCAACATCATGAGAATCACGATCTAGAAGGATATCTCGGACAATACCGCCAACGAGGTAGATTTCAGCATCCTTGTGATCTTTTACTAAATCTTTAATCCATCCAAAATCAGGCTGCTTGAGCAGTGTTTTGAACTGTTTTGATTGTGTTTTGCTGATTTTCATAAGGATACATACTTTATCATGGGGACGAATTGTATTCAATACAAAAACCCTTCACGTTTTGAAGGGTTTTTGGTGCGAGCAGATGGGATCGAACCATCGACCGTCCGGATATAAGCCGGATGCTCTGCCATTGAGCTATGCTCGCTTGCATTTTTTGATGTGAGCAGATGGGATTGAACCCTGCGACTCCTCAAAAATTATCGTTTGCCCATTTCCTCCATATCGGAACACAATCACTTCAACACTCTGCGACGATACACTTGTATCGCCTTATCGCGTTTCAGCGATTCTGTTCACGATCTGAATGAAATGATCTAAACGAGAATTGTTTCGCAGCCGCGGACCGCTCGGATATAAGCCGGATGCTCTGCCATTGAGCTATGCTCGCATGATGAATGTGAGATTAAGCACAAAGTTTGTAGGCTGTCATTGCGAGCGTTTTAGCGAAGCAATCTGTTGAAGAGATCCCTCGGCTTTGCTCGGGATGACAATGTGTGAGATTGCCGCGTCGCTCGTGCCTCGCTTCTCGCAATGACATTTCTAGGGTGTTCGCTGCGTCCTTTGCAATAACACTTCTAAAGAGTACGCCTATGCGAGAGTTTTTTCAAGTATGGTTTTTATGTGGGTTATTAATTCCTCTTCGGCTTGTAGGAGGGTTTTGTTTTGGAAGGTGAGTTTTACGCGGTTTGGGGTTTTGTGGCCTTTGTATGGTTTTGCTAGTGAGCGGGCATCGCGTGAATGGGTTGTTGCTATTATTGCATGGACACCTTTGCTTTTTTCATCGGTATTTTCATGAAGTAAGATGATGATTTCCGCGTCTGGTGAGTTGATTATGATTTCCTCGATGATGTTGTCGAGTTCGTGGTGAGTTGCGTGTGCACGAATAAATACTTCGCGTGGGATGACACTCCATACCATTTTGTGGCGAGGTTCGTGCTGGAGTTCAGAAAGTGCTGCACCCCATAATTTGAGAGAGGCGAGTGTTCTTGTGCGGAAAAGGTTTTCTACGATGTCGTCGCGTTGCGCTCCCATTGTCATGAGGCGTGAAGCGATTGTGAGTAATTTTGGTGTGACATTTGTTGTTTTGAAACTTTTGGTTGCGAGAATAATTCCGGTCAATAAAATGTGAGCGGTTTTTTCTTCTAATGTGTGCTCACCGAGTTTATCGAGTAGTCTAAAAATGATTTCTGAATTTGAACTTGCTGATAATTCTACGACATCGATTTGGCCGTAATGTTCATTTCCGGGTGTGTAGTCGATGTTGATAATTGGTAATTCATAGAACATGTCGGCAGCGTTTTTTGCCACAGCTCCTAAGCTATCAACATCTGCTGCACCAATTGTGATGATGGTGTCGTATCGATAAGAGGACTGTTTTGCTTTGACCTGTTTTTCTGAGATGGTTCCTTTTTTGATAGCTACATGGATGTGAAGTTTATTATCTTTCACATCATACGACATTTCTGAAAGTGGAGTATCTGCAATATCGATTTCAATATCTAGTGCTTGAATGACAGGTAATCCATTTTTAATCTCATTCAAATCTTCTTTTAAAAAATTGAGATTTTTTGGATAGTTGAATGTATCACATACTACATCAACCTGTTTTTTTTGCGCACGCAAGTAATGTGCGAGGGCAACTGCCGCGCACATATCATCTCCTTTACCTCCTTTTGGAATCGCGATCAACACATGTTGCGCGCGGCCAATCTGATCATTTACTTGTTCAACTAAATTATGCATATAGCCATCATATTTCCGGTAAAGGTGAATAGAAGAGTATATGATAGACTGCGAATTTGGTCAAGAATCGTGCAGGAATGACAAATGTCAAAGTTCAAATGTCAAAAGAAATCCAAAATTCAAATGTCAAATTTCGCTTCTAGAAGAGCTATTTGGATTTTGAACTTTGACATTCCTTTGGCATTTGAACTTTGACATTTGTCATTTTCATGAGTATATTTCCACCATAAACATATGTCCAAATACCACCTCATCACACATGGTTGTCAGATGAATAAGAATGATTCTCAGCGGCTTGCTGGGGTGCTTTTGGGGATTGGGATGGAGGAGTCTGATAAGCCAGATGATGCGGATTTGATTTTGATTAATACATGTAGTGTGAGGAAATCTGCAGAGGATCGTGTGTTTGGGAAGATGAAGAATTTTGGGAAGATGAGGAAGAAGGGAAAGGATGTGATTTTGGGTGTGACAGGCTGCATGCCGGGGCGCGATCGTGATGGTGCTTTGGAAAAAAAGTTTCCAATGGTGGATTTATTTTTTCCTATTGAAGAGATGGTGAAATTGCCACAATGGCTTTCCAGTATCAATCCAAGTTTGGTGGATTCTGGATCGTATGAGGAAGATTATCTGAAGATTCATCCAATTCGTGATGAAGTTCGGCAGGCTTATGTGACGATTCAAACTGGTTGTAATAAATTTTGCACTTATTGTGTTGTGCCGTTTGCGAGAGGTTTTGAGAAGAATCGATCGGTGCAAGATATTTTGGATGAGATTCGAGAATTGGCAATTCAGGGTTGTGTGGAGGTGACTCTTTTGGGACAGACTGTTAATTCTTTTGAGGCGATTGATTCAGATTCGTTTTCTGATGAGAATCCTTACTCAAATCATTTTGCGAAATTGCTGTGGGAGGTGAATCAGATTGAGGGGATTAAGCGATTGCATTTTACAGCGCCGCATCCGCTTCATATGGATGATGAGATTATTGATGCGATGACATTGCCAGCACATTTGAATTTTTTGCATATACCAGTGCAGGCGGGGAGTGATGTGATTTTGCGTCGGATGAATCGTAGGCATGGTCGTCAGGTATTTATTGATTTGATTAAAAAGATTCGTGAGAAGATTCCTGATATTGCTCTGGGGACAGATATGATTGTGGGATATTGTGGAGAAACTGAAGAGGATTTTCAGCAGACTGTGGATTTATATAAGGAGTGTGATTTTGATATTTCTTATATTGCTCAATATTCAGCTCGAACAGGGACAGTGGGTCATAAAGCATGGGATGATGATGTTTCTGTTGAGGATAAAAAGCGACGTTGGCGAGAAATGCAAAGCTTAATGGAAGAGACGGTTTTGCGAAAGAATCAGAAATTTCGGGATGCAGTCGTGAGTGTTTTGGCTGATACATTTAAATCAGTTGAGGGAGAATCTGAAAAGGGTTGGGTTATTGGAAATTCGCGTGAAATGAAACGTGTGCAATTTCCTGGGACGCGCGATATGGTGGGGGAGATTCATGACGTAAAAATTTCAAAACCGCTTATGTGGATTTTGTACGGAACAAAAATATGAAACCTCTTATTGTTATTGTTGGAACTACTGCATCCGGTAAATCTGGATGTGCTCTTGAGATAGCGAAAAAATTTAATGGTGTAATTGTGAATGTGGATTCACGTCAGATGTATCGTGAGTTGCAGATTGGGACAGCAAAGCCGGTATTTGATCGTGTTGAGAATGGCGTTGGATATGTTGATGATGTGGCTCATTATTTGTATGAGGAGTTGTCTCCGAATGTGCGTGGTTCTGTGTCTGAATATCAACGCCGCGCTTTTGAGGTGATTGATGAGATTCATGCGCAAGGGAAGGTTCCTATTTTGGTTGGTGGGACTGGATATTATGTTCAGGCTGTTGTCGATAATATGCAATACAGTAATGTGGAAATTGATGAATCGGTACGAAATGAATTGGGTGAAATGTCGCTTGAAGATCTTTGTGAGAAATTAAAAAAATTGGATGTGGGTGTGTATGAACGAACTCAATTAGAAAATAAGCGAAAAGTTATTCGTGCAATCGAGCGAGTTATATTTGGGCAGGATGATGTGGTGGCTGGTGAGAAATTGTATGAGATATTACAAATTGGTTTGAAAGTTGATCGGGATGTTTTGATTGATAGGATTAATCGTCGAGTTGTTGAAATGATTGATGATGGTTTGGTTGGTGAGATTACAGGCTTGATAGATCGACATGGAGAACAGATTCCTGCGTTGGATAGTATTGGATATAAGGAGGTTGTGAGTTTGTTGAGGGGGGAAATTGATGAAAAGCAGGTTGTTGAGGATATTCAAATACATACACGTCAATATGCAAAACGGCAAAAAACATGGTTTTCTAGAGATGATAGAATTGAATGGATTAAGTCGTGTGCTGATATTAGGGATACTGTGCATAGTTTTTTACTTAATTTAGTAAAATAAGTTTTGTTTTTGCTTGACAAACTGCTGAAATAATGCTAAATTTTGCGCATCGTGGCGTGCATGTATTGTTTGCACGTATTAATCTCGATCATTGAAATTTTACTTTTTTGAGGAGAATCCTCATGAGTGTGGGTGTTACTATGGCTGCGACTTCGAAATATGATGTCGCTCGGCAATTGCTGAGTGAAGCTGAGGTTTTGGACAACGAAGCTGTTGAGCTGTATAAGCGCATCGCGAAGCTTCATGAACAAGCCGAAGCAAAGCAAGCTGAAGCGGCAGAATTGAATCAGAAAGCACAGGGTGTGCTTTCTGGTGAGTATGAAGTCTCTGAAGCACTTCATCGTTTGAGTCAGAATTCTTCACGGAATGCTGATGTCGAGGTGGATTCTTCGCCTGTATTGACTGTTGCTGATGAGTCTGACGATTCGGTTACTGTTGATGATGAGGCTCTTCCTGCTATCATTGAAGGCATGGAGGATGTTGTTGCTGAGGCATTGATTCATGAAGTGGGGGATGATGTTTCTGATTCAGGTGCTGTCGAGGTTGTTTTTGAGGAGATGACGGATGAGCATGCGGATGTGTTGCCGTTTGGTAATGATTTTCCGCGGCCTTCGTTGCCTATTAAGACGCATGAGGTTGCCAAGTTGCACATTCCGTATTTGGATCAGATCGACGGAGCTCGGTTTACGCCGGATGAGGTTGAGCGATTCTGTACATCGCGCGTGAAGCGTGGTTCGGATGTTGTGGATCGGTACATGTGCGTGTGTTGCACGACGGATGAGAATAATCCGGTTGACCATCTCTCTCGAGATATCAAATGGTTTGCAGGTGTGACTGTTTGCGTGAAATGTAGTCATCGAATTCTCAAGTGGCTGAATCAGGCACAAGAGAAAACTCGTTTCATGCTTCGTGGTACGGAGGCTACTGGATTTGCCAAAGCACACTGGCTTCATGGGGCGTTTAAGCATTTTTCTTTGAATCCGTATCCCAATACTAGTGTTCAAGCTGAAATGCGTGACGCGAGCTTGAAGCGCGAGGCTGAGATTTTGGCCAAGCTTCGTTCGCAGAAGGCTTCTCCCAAAAAGAAGGTGGAGACTGCTGTGCACACTGGTCAGGTGATCGATCTTAATCCTGATCCGCGATTTGATGATGTTGAGGATTCTTCGCCGGCGCTACCTGCGAGTTTCAAAGGTTCGTCTGGTCCTCGTTCGACATTGAATCAGATTTCTGAAGGTGTTGAGTTTTTCGCTGCAGAAGGTGATGAGGGGGTTCCCCATCCTTCACAGGAAGAGCTTGATGCTGCTGTCAGCGAGAATGATTTCCTTCAGATGTTGTTTCCTTTGTGGGGATTTCGAAAGCGTTTGAAGCGGTCATTGGTGAATGAGGCTCTGTACAAGGCGTCTGAGGCATACCAGTCTGCAACTCGTTCGATTTCGCATGTTCATCGTGTGTGGGAGGGTCGTAATCCTGCCTCGCATGAGTATTGGCGCAAGAAGATGAATTTGCGTACGCTTGTTCTGAAGAAGAGTTTGACGCCTTTCGAATTGAAAGAACGTGCGGAGCTTGAGAAGGACAAGAAGCTTTCTGCTGAAGTTGCGCAAATGATTTCGGGTATGAGTAAGCAGCGTTCTGATGAGAATGAGTCTGCGTTGGATGCAAAGGTACAGTCAAATCGTGCGAAGAGTATTCGTCGCAAGTCCAAGGATCGGCGTTCTGCTGAAGATGTTGCTTGGTTGGCGAATTACGATGAGGAGCGTAAGGCTGAAGACGAGGCTGCATCAGCTAGGGCCGCTAAGGAAAAGGCTCGTAAGGAGCGGCAGGCAGAGCGCGCAGAAGGGTCTCGTGGTCGCAAGGGAGCTGGTAAGGGTGGTAAGTAAATTACCACAACTTTCATTTAGTTCAGTTTAGTCGCTAGGGCGACAAGGGTCGAGTTTATCTCGACCCTTTTTTAATTTATTAATCATTGTCGCGATATTTTATTTTGACTCTATGAAAACTTTGTTTCATTTAAGGTAAGTTTTTGCATGACTTTTTTGCACAAAAAAGAAGACCCTATCTTAAAAATAGTGACAGCTCATCTTTGCGAGGTTTGGCCGCAATCACCTCAAAGCTCGTCAGCATAGCATCCACTATCCTTCCTCCCTTTTCAGAGAAAATTTTCTGCATGACTTTTTTGCACAAAAAAGCTCGGCTCCTCTTTCATATAAAACCAGCCCATCTTCGTGAGGTTTGGTTGCAATCACTTCAAAGCTCGTCGGCATAGCATTCACTATTCCTCCTCCCTTTTCAGAGATTGCACCACAAACCTCACAAACATGGCCAAGGTTCTACATGAAAGAGAAGCCTTGAAAAACTTCGCGCCACGTTCTGTTCAGGGTTCAACTTGATTCTTCAGACAAAAAATCAAACTCACTGAAACGTTCAAACAGTGATTTTTTGTAGCTGAAGAATCTACATTGAACTAATCCTGAACGCCACTATGCGCGGCCGCTATCGCGGATTTATAGACTGCTATCGCAAATTTTATTAAACAAAAAACGCGCCCGTGGGCGCGTCCAAGCACACTATCCAGTAGCTGCTTGCTTTGTGCGTGTGGTGGTATTCCGCTTGAGCATTGCTTCAACTGAAGCTCGTGGATCAAGGCGAACAATCGCCCGAACCGAAGTCGTATCATGGTAGAAGAAAAACGACTGGCAAGAATACAATCCAAGTCTCATGAAATCCTGTGTTTCATCATCAGGCTGATCATGTCGAGCGGCGAACATGCTGATCAGTGACTCTGGACCAACAAGAATTCGGAAATTCGCTCGGGAAAGCGAGGTGAGATCGAAGAAGAATTCATCGGTCTTGTTGAGTTTTTTTTTGAGATCAGGGAAAACAGCATCCTGGTCTTCCCACACTGTTTCGCATGCATCAGCGAAAGAGCAGCCGTCACCCCGCAGACGATCATACCACGCTCCATCCTCGATACGCATCAGGTTCACATCCTCATCGAGTGAGACTTCTGTGCGCATGGCCGCTGGCATGTAGATTTCATTGCATGTATTTTGGGACATGAGATCTGGGGCTGAATAGAAAATTGGCGCCCCAAGATGTGGAATCATTTTTTTCTGAACGTATGCATAATCCTGTCCGACATTTCGGCACAGTTTATGCCCATTAATGCTCAACCCACGTTCACCACAGAAATCCGGTGTATGGGGAGCAGGGAAAGAAGTGCGAGTCCAGATTGTCAGATGGGTCGCACCATCAGGAACAGTAAAAAGATCAAGCCGTGACATTACGGCCTCCTTAGCGACGAAGTAAAATTTAATGTTAATAAACTGCTGTTAATCTAGCAGTTTTTTCAAGATTTGTCAAGGCTAATACCAAGATAATCAAATTAGCAGTCAAACTGTATGAGTGCCAAATATTGTTATGATAATCAACAAAATAAACTAAAATAAGTGGATAAACAGTGTATTGACAAAATCGCCATTTTTGTGCAAAATACACACTTCTAATTAAAGTAGATTTTATGAATATCACACCATTGCACGACAAGGTTGTCATCAAGGCAATCACAAAGGATGAGACCACAGCTAGTGGTATTATTTTGCCCGACACAGTAGATCAAGGTCGCCCAGAACAAGGAGAAGTTATTTCAGTAGGTCCAGGCCGAGTTTTGGATAATGGATCACTTTCAAAAATGTCTGTCCAACCAGGTCAAAAAGTATTATTTAAAAAATACGCACCAGACGAAATCAAAATTGATAAGGAGGAATATTTAGTCGTTGCAGATAGCGACATTCTCGCGGTCATCAATTAATTGTCATCCCGGCGTAGGCCGGGATCCATCTTGGGCTGATTCTACGAACATGGATTCCGGCCTGCGCCGGAATGACACGATGATGAAACTTAATCCTAAACACTAAACCATAAAATTATGGCAAAACAATTAACATTCAACCAAGACGCACGAGACAAACTAAAAGAAGGTCTCGATCAACTCGCAGACGCAGTGAAAGTTACTATGGGTCCAAAAGGCCGAAACGTGGTAATTGGTCGTGGATATGGTTCACCAATGATTACCAAAGATGGAGTATCTGTTGCAAAAGAAATTGAACTGGAAGATGCATACCAAAACTTGGGAGCAGAACTAGTAAAAGAAGTTGCATCAAAAACAAATGATGTTGCGGGAGATGGAACAACAACTGCGACAGTATTAGCACAAGCAATCGTTCACCAAGGAGTGCGCATGGTAACTGCCGGCGCAAACCCAACATTAGTAAAACGCGGAATCGATAAGGCTGTTGCACAAGTTGTCGAATCATTAAAAACACTTTCAAAACCAGTAAATACAAACGAGGAAATCGCACAGGTCGCAAGCATCTCCGCAAACGACCCTGAAATCGGAAAGAAAATCGCGCAAGTTATTTCGGAGGTTTCAAGTGAGCTATCAGACATCAAAGATATCGTAATTACAGTAGAAGAATCACAAACCTTTGGTGTATCTCATGAAGTCGTAAAAGGAATGCGATTTGATCGTGGATATATTTCACCATACATGGTCACAGACGCAGCTCGCATGGAATCTGAATATAACGATCCATACATTTTACTGTACGATAAGAAAATCTCCGCAGTAGAAGACATTGTTCCATTATTGGAAAAACTTGCAGCAGGAGGCGCAAAGGAATTAGTAATCATCGCAGAAGATATTGATGGAACAGCACTCACTACGTTAGTCGTAAATAAAATCCGCGGAACATTTAGCTCACTTGCAATTAAGGCTCCAGGATTTGGAGATCGACGTAAAGACATGTTGCAAGACATCGCAGTATTAACCGGTGGAAAAGTAATTTCAGAAGAAGTTGGAATGAAATTGGATGCTGTAGAATTAACAGACTTAGGTCGCGCAAGAAAAGTAATCACAGACAAAGAATCAACAACAATCGTAGAAGGACGCGGAGAGCAAGAAGCCGTAAAAGCACGATCATCACAAATTCGAAACGCAATCGCAAACACAGATTCAGATTTCGACAAAGAAAAATTACAAGAACGTCTCGCAAAATTAGCAGGCGGAGTTGGTGTCATCAAAGTAGGCGCAGCAACAGAAACAGAAATGAAAGAAGTAAAACAGCGAATCGAAGATGCAATCGCAGCAACAAAAGCTGCTGTTGAAGAGGGGATTGTGCCAGGTGGTGGTGTTGCATTCTTGCGCGCAATCAAATCACTCGAGCAAGCTGCCGGAAAAGATGACGAAGCAATGGGAATGCAAATCGTAAAACGAGCACTCGAAGAACCAATCCGACAAATCTCAAGTAACGCAGGAGCAGACGGATCAGTCGTCGTAGAAAAAGTAAAATCAATGGAAGGTTCACACGGATTCAACGCAGCAAAAAATGAGTATGAAGATTTAGTAGCTGCAGGAATCATCGACCCAACAAAAGTAACAAGAACAGCTCTGCAAAACGCCGCTTCAATCGCAGGATTGGTATTGATGACAGAAGTACTTGTTGCAGACATCCCAGAAAAAACTCCAGCTTCGGCAATGCCAGGAATGGGAGGGGGAATGCCCGGAATGATGTAGGAGCTGCGCAGTATCTAGTATCAAGTATAAAGAATTAAGTATAAAAAACGGCTTGCGCCGTTTTTTTTATTCGACAAAATCGGTGAAAAACGATATTGTACTGGACTCACGGGATCCTTCGACTAAAACGCTCAGGATGACAAGTTGGAGTTGTTCGGGTGGCGGTGAAATAGTATGGACGAATTATTAAAACAGATCGAAGAGTTGCAAAAACGTGTGGCAGATACCATCGCACTTTTAAAATTGGATGAAAAAAAGAAAGAGGCAGAGAAGCTCGAGAAGATCATGAGCAATCCCGGTTATTGGGAAGATACGATGAATGCGCAAAAAGTTGCAGAATCTCACGGTGCATTAATGAAAGAAATCGAAGAATGGGAATCGCTGGCAAAAGATGTACAAGATGTATGGGATGTCGCGAAAATGGATGAAGCAGATCAAGGAGTTAATATGGTAGATGAATTATCTACTCAAACAAAAAAACTCGAAAAGAAATTCGAAGCAATGGAATTGACCGCTCTGATGGACGGTGAACATGACAAAAACAATGCCATGTTGTCTATTCATGCGGGAACTGGCGGAACAGATGCAATGGATTGGGCGGGAATGTTATTGCGTATGTACGGCCGCTTCGCAGAACAACAAAACTGGAAAGTAGAAATGCTCGATGAATCCCGCGGTGAAGAAGCTGGAATCAAAAGCGCAACATTATTAATAAAAGGAAGGCATTCTTTTGGGTATTTAAAAGCAGAGCATGGCGTTCATCGTTTAGTCCGAATTTCACCATTTGATGCGGAAGGCATGCGTCATACTTCTTTCGCGCTCGTAGAAGTCCTTCCAGAACTGGAAGATGTCTCAGAAATAGAAATCGATCCAAAAGAATTGAAAATCGATACATACTTGTCATCTGGAAAAGGCGGACAAAACGTACAAAAAAATGAAACCGCTGTACGAATTACACACGAACCAACCGGCGTCGTCGTCTCGTGTCAATCAGAACGCTCACAAGCACAAAACAAAGATCGAGCACTGAAATTGCTCATGGCAAAACTCATGAAAATGAAATATAACGAACGAAAAGATGAAGTCGAGAAATTGAGAGGGGAGTATCATGAGGCGGCGTGGGGAAATCAAATTCGAAATTATGTATTGCATCCGTATCATCTGGTGAAGGATGTGCGGACGAATTTAGAAACGCAGGATCATGACGCAGTATTGGATGGCGATCTCATGCCATTCATCGAGGCATACTTAAGAGAGCAGAAGAAATAAAAAGAGCCTCCATAATGGAGGCTATGACTAGTTCTGAAGTTGCGCAAGAAGTGCGGCACGGGCAGTTTCACTGAGATGATTAATGTCAGTGAGGATCTGATCGACCTGCTCGTCATCAGTAATCTTCTTTTTCAGCGTTTCAATGTCGCTGCGAAGCGTCACGACCCGCATCTGTTTAACAACAAAATCTGCTTCATTCTCTGCAACAAGCTTTTGATAGTGTGCCAGAGATGTTCTGTTTGATTCAAGCGAATCTTCACAAGACGCAAGTTCGGATTCAAGTTCGGATTCTTGAGTGGCCAGATCGGCAACCAGTTCATCAAGCTGTTCTTGTATGCTGCTGGCTGGTGAATCATCCTCTTCTTCTGTTGCGTCTGGTTCAGTTTCTGGATCTGTGTTTTCGGCTTCATCGGTCTCTTCATTCCAGTATGACGGATCATACTTGAAAATCCGATGTGCCTTATCTTGCGTACGCGCCGCTCGCTTAACCGAAGACGTGAGCAGTGGCTTATCCCCAGCAAAACCATGCGCAAGCAAAACAGTGATGAATCGTCGCGAACGTGTAAGGGGGAGTGCGATTGTGCGACATCGTCTACTCATCCGATTGTCACGAAAGATGCTGAAGGAGCCGTTAACTCCCCATTGCTCGCATGTGTCCTTGAGCCGCTTCTGATTTCTTTGGTCAAAAGCTTCTTGCGAAAAGTCTGGGAAAGCTTGCGCGAGAAAATCTTCGTTCCATTCGAAACAGTATCGTGACTCACCAGACTCCGCGGGAAGCTTGAATCGGCGAATGTACATATCAGGATGGCCATTAGCGCTGACACGCAAAACGCCACACAGTGAGTCGAACGTTTTAATACCCATGATGACATGGATATCTTTGCCGCCAACACGCATGTTGTCGAGATCAGTAAGTGTGAATGGCAGACCATGTGTGATCACACACAGGACTTTCATGCGCCAATTTCGGCGAATTTGAGAATGCGGAGTGCCACCAGGCTCTTCCGCTAAATAGCGCTGAAGAAGCGTCGGATTCTGTTGAGTAGCTGGCATGTAAACTTCCTCGTGTAATTGTAAATACCTATGAAAATACTAGCCGATTTTGGAGAGTTTGTCAAGGGTGAAGGCAATTCACTTTCGTCATCCCAGTGAAGGCTAGGATCCACGTAACACTGTGCCGCTGTCATAATGGATCCCGGCCTTCGCCGGGATGACAATTCAAAATAAAAACCCCGATTCACAGGGTCCGATTTGTTCCTTAGAACAATGGATTGATGTGAATCGGGGCAAAGGTCGTACCTTTAGCTCTCTCTTGGGGTTCGGGAGAGTGGTCGTGTGACCTAGCTCTTCAGGATCTGCTGCACCTTGGCCGGCAGGGTGTCGACGCGGTTGAGCGTGACGGTGGCTTGCGCGTAGTCGTTGGTGTACACGGACACCGCGATGTCGGGGTTGCCCGGCAGAAGGCCGACGATCGTGCCGAACACCTTCTCGCCGCCAGGGATCTGATCCTGGAACTTGGCCTCGATCTTGTCGTCCTTGAGCTCGAGCTCGACGCTCGCGATCTTGCCGTCCTTCAGGCCGATCACGTTCTGGCGATGGGAGATGCGACCCAGCGTCGCGTTCGTGCGGGCGAAGTCCGGAGTCGGGATCTCGCGCCACTGCTTCTGCTGCTCGTCGACCTGCTCACCGCGGAGCTGACCACGGATACCTTTGGCGTCCGTGTAGCGCATCGCACTCTGGCCAGTCGTCGTGACGAGCTTGTCGCCCTTGAACTCCGCGGCCAGCTGCGTGCTGCCCGAGTAGTCGAGCGTGCGGAAGTGACGCGTGGCGCCCTGATCCAGCTCGGTCGAAAACAGCTTGCTCGGACCCTGGCGACGCGCCATGCGGATGCCGTTGTGCAGCTTCGTGATCTCGCGCGAGACCTCATCGAACGCCGGGCTCTTCGCGACGCGCTCTTCGGCAGACAGGACGGCGATGCCGACCTGCTCCTGCTTGGCGAGCTCGCCATAGTAGCCGTAGTTCTCGTCGAACTCGATGTTCCGCTGCGCGATCCCGCGCGTACGGGCCTCGTCGATCATCGACTTGGGCAGCATCGTGACCTGCGCCTGCTTGGCGGTGATGTGGACACCCACGGCCGCCAGCAGGGCACCCTTGGTCTGCAGCTGCGAGAGCTTCTTGCCGAACGAATCGGGGCTGTCGAGCTTGATGACCACGGGGCTCAAGGATTGGATCTGTTTCTTAGAATCACTCAAGGTTGAGATCTCCGTTTCTGTGTAGTTGTGTAGTTGTGTAGGCGATCATTACATAACTCCACCACGCCCGAAATTTGCTATTTTTTCCTCAGGCACACCTCAAGACTCCTCAACAATACGTACATATTGCTTCGTCATCTTTCGGGCACCTGCGAAAAAAATATCTAAATTTCGAATCGCGGAGAGTTATATAATGACCACCATCGATACCTTCTTTTTTTTCAGAAAGCGCGATGCGCAACATTCTAGACTATGCGGAAAATCATCGCAAGTGGTAAAATAGACATATGATAGTATTTCGTATATATTTTTCTAAAATAAGTAAATAGTTATCCACAGGCAATCGAAAATTGCCACCAAAGAACTTAAGAACCAAAAAACTGACCGCCTCAGCAAAGCTGGGACATCAAAGAACTTAAGAACCAAAGAACTGAAGAACTCACGTACTGACATTGGTGGTTACAAGCAAGAGATTGCTGAGTTCATAAGTTCTTCCGTTCATAAGTGTTTAAGCTTTGCTTAAACTTGAGTTCATAAGTTCGTTAGTTCCTCAGTTCATACGTGCGAAGTCATGAGCTATGATCTACATTTATCCAACAGAAACAGCATATGCATTAGGTTGTGATGCAACGAATAATCAGGCAGTTGATCGTATTTTTGCTATAAAAAATCGTCCAAAACGTCAAACACTGCCTCTTATTATGGCCGATATAGATATGGTTAAAAGATATGCACATATAAACAAAGAAGCAGAAAAGCTAATAAAAGAGTATTGGCCAGGCCCACTTACACTTATTTTAGATGCAAAACAGTCAGATCTGGCAGAAGGAGTAATTGCTCCGGATAATTCAATTGCAGTGAGAATCTCAAATCATCCGGCAGCAACACAGCTTTCACAAACAATAGGAAAACCATTTGTCTCAACATCTGCAAATGCATCTGGAAATGACACATGCTATGATGTCTCTCGCATAAAGGAACAGATCGATACAACAGACATACATATGATAGATGTCGGACCACTCCCAAAAAACATCCCATCAACAATTGCGGACATACGCAAAAAACTAAAAGTTATAAGATATGGATCCGTTCAAATAAGACCACCAAAAAAAATAATAGCAGATTAAATTGATTAATTTTTCCGCAGATGAGCTCAAAACATCTCGGCAATAATACATATTTCCTCACTGTTTTTCACTCATCTGCGAAAAAATTACTCGAATTTTATCTAGCTACTATTTTTCCCGCCGATCTTATATGAACGCTTTCTCAAAGAGTTGGTATAAGGAACAATGTGAAGAAGTCAGAATATTTCCCGAGCGCGCGCGCGGGCAAAATTTTTTAATTGATACAAATGTTGCACAACGCGTGGCACAAGAAGTTTCAGGAGAGGTGGTAGAGATCGGCCCGGGCTTTGGCGTGCTTACGAATGCACTTGTTGAGAATGATGTCTTCGTGCATGCATATGATATAGAAGAAAAATTTCGTAGCACCCCGATAATCGAAAAATTAATTGAAGATGAAAAAATAAAATGGCACACAGAAGATATTTTAAAAGTTAATGAACAAGAATTTCCAAAAGATTACAAACTCATCTCGAATCTTCCTTATAGTATTTCATCAGATGTGATTATAAAATTTCTCACATCACAAAACCCTCCCAAAACAATAATTCTGATGTTACAAAATGAGGTAGTGGATAGATTGATTGCACAGCCACCACATATGACCCAGCTTTCAGTCACCACACAACTATTAAGCACACCCAAAAAATTATTCAAAGTTTCACGCGAACAATTCTGGCCAATCCCGAATGTAGATTCCGCAGTAGTAAGGTTAGATAGAAAAGAAGCGGGGGAGTATATAGATGAAGCACTCAAGCTCGCACGCGCTGGATTCTCATCAAAACGAAAAAAACTCGCTAATAATCTTAAGGCACTTGTCGATGACCCGCACGCGCTATTAACAAAATCAGGAATCGACCCAAACGCTCGTGCACAAGAATTATCAATTCAAGATTGGAAAAAACTCGCAGAAAATTTTGTTGTGTAGTGGGTATGTCACACGATAGGACTTTTGCCAAAATTTTTATATTGAGGCTCAAATTTTCATGGATCCCGGCCTACGCCGGGATGACAATTTCTAGTAACGCATGTTAAAGCGCCAAAGCTTGTCCCGTTGAAGAACGGGATCCATGCAGAGAATTGATCGCTCAATCTAAAAATTTATAGCTAAAAGCCTATCGTGCAACAAACCCACTGTAGTTATCAACAAACTGTGGATAAAACTCTGTTGACTAGGACTATACAACACGTTACGATAAAAGTGTTGCTGATCTTTGACAACAGAAATCGAAAACTGTATGTTGAAGACACGACATGAGGAGTATGAGACAGATGGCGCAACCCCAAACGCACGAGGAAAAGAAATGCTGAAACTCTTAAACTCTTAATAAGGAGTAGCTTTATGAGTAATTCTAATAGCAAAAACTATAACTTCAAAAGACTACTGCTCGCAGTAGCTATCTCTGGTATGGGAGTTGGCTGTGCCAATACACCCGAACCAACGACACAGGAGGTGAACGACGAACCTGTCGTTCAAGAATCCGTTGAAGGTGCTTCACCCGAAGCACAAGCAGAGATTCTCGATGACAGCACTGTTCGTTACTACCTTGGTAGCAAGCAGCAGGCATTCACTTTTGTGATCGCAAAAGGATGGCCGGTTGAACTGCTCACACATACAACCGCATCGTTCAAAAGAGAAAACGAACATGGATTCTCTGCGATGACGATCACAGTTGAAGAACCAGACAGGTCAACAGGACAGTTCATTCAAGATCTGTTTCCTAATGTTGATACAGAAGGTGAGACATACCCTGGCCTGAAGCACGGCGCAAATGCACGTTATGTGCAGATGGATGCTGGTGCAGGATCAACAGGAGTATTTGCACAAATGCTCGATGGAAAGCTGGTCACAGTAACCTATGGAACAAACAGCGAGGGAGTTTCAGAACTTGGTTTTGAAAAAATCATCGCTTCTCTCAAAGTCTCGGAGGTGGAATAGTGAGATATCTCATTCATTTCATCTTCTGCTTGACTGCAGTTTCCGCTCAAGCTAACTCTAAACCAGACTTTTTCCTTCCACTCGACCAATTCATGGTGACACCAGTCAATGCATGGTTCGACACTGATCCTGCGTGGGGCGCAGTCGCCAACTGGAAAGGCAATGTGGACAACGCATGCACATCCTGGGATTGGCCCGGGGGACTGAGTTATTGCATCGCAACAACTTACGACGGTCACAAAGGCACTGACTACGACGCTCCCAACAAAGGCGCAGTGAACTACCCATTCGAGGTGTTTTCTGCGGCAGGGGGTACAATTGTTGAGATGATGAGTGGCCAGTATCAAAATCAAGGATGTAAGTGCCTTGGTAATTACATCAAGATTGACCATGGCAATGGATGGGAAACAATCTATGCGCACTTGGCATGGATTGATCCCAAATGGAAGGTGGGTCAATGGGTGGGAGTACATCAGTTTCTTGGACATGCAGGAACAACCGGAGATTCATCCGGAGAACATCTGCACTTCGAGGTACGCTATAACGGTGTGGCGATCGACCCTTACTCCGATAAAACAGTCTGGTGTGACGGCGAACCGCAATTCTACCTCGGTGTAGAGTGCGGCTCCGACAAACCGCGTTGGCATCCGGCCGACACGATTGTGACGGTTCCAGGGAGTCCGAAGTATTTTCTCATCGGACTCGAGGGATATCTCCATCACATCTTCAACGAAGAAGTCTATCTAGGCAATGGCTTCATGTGGGACAAAGCAGTTGAAATTACACAGCTTGAAAAAAACTGTTACACACAAGCCACAGATCTCTACTACGATCTGCCTACATACGGCATCATTGTCGAAAAAACAGGCGTCTTCGGACTGTCGAAAAAACACTGGTTCTACTTCGGAATGCCAGGAGCACTCGGAAGTTTCCGTCGTCGCATCCATAAAAAGAGCGTAACTGCTGTCGCACTTTCATGGGGAATTACATACATTCCAAATGAAACCGAAAATGCAGATGAGCTTTTGGATGTATATCAAGAAGCACCTGGTTTACAGCAGATCCGCAACGGTTCGCTCTTCAAAGAAGAGGGAAGTCCTGAAATCTATTACATGGAAAACGGGAAACGTCGCTGGATCGCAGATTGGGATACCTTCGTCTACGCCGGATACTCGATGGATAATGTATTCATTATTCCAAAAAACACACTGGAATTTGTTGGTGGAGAACTGGGAGCAAAACTCACGAAGTCTTCCTACAATCAGTGCATGAATGAGGTTTGCCTCGATAATGAGCAAACCCCAGATATGCTCTGCCCAGGAAACACATATATGGATGTCGATAGCGACGGAGTCACAAAAGCCTCCGACTGCGACGACGAAAATCCACACATGTTCCCTGGCAACGAAGAAGATTGTGATGATCTTCTCGACAACGATTGCAATGGAGAAGTGGATTGCAAGCTTGAGATCGATGTTGAGGATCAATCCGGTCCATGCGCATTCAAACTCAACTTCACTTCTTGTGATGATGACAACGAATGCACGTTCGACGATCACTGTTTTGATAACGAGTGTGTGTCTGGAGGGTTGCTCTACTGTGACGATGGAAACGTCTGCACAGAAGACTACTGTGACACACAACTAGGATGCAGTATCGGATACAACGAAAATCTGTGCACAAGTGATGGAAATCCGTGTACAAATGATCTTTGTCTCGGCGGAAAATGCACACATCAACCAAACTCATTTGGTTGTGAAGATGGTGACTCCTGCACAGTAGGGGACACATGTTCCAACGAAATGTGCACATCAGGTGTAAACATCTGTGAGTGTACAAAAAACAATGAGTGTGATGATGGTAATCCATGCACCAATAATTTCTGCGAAGATGGAGGTTGTTGGATTGTGTGGAATAGCGCACCTTGTTCAGACGGTGATTCATGTACGGAAAACATCTGCAGCGGTGGAGTATGTAAGGCAACACAAACATGCCAATGCGTACAAGATGCAGACTGTGATGCATTGACTGGAAACACAGTGATGTGTGTCAACAATGAATGCGTCTATAAAGAAGTATGCGAAGATCTGCCAGAAGAGCAACCGGAAAAGCAGCCAGAACCTGAAAAAGAATCAGAGCCGGAACCCGAGCCTGAAAAGCCCGAGCCGCCACCTGATCCGCAACCAGAGTCCGAGCCGAAAAAACCAGAAGAAAAACCAGAAAAGCCAGTGGATCCACCGGAAGAAAAACCAGAAGATCCACCTCAAGACCCGCCAGAAAACGACGAGTCAGGAGGCAGCGCAAAAGTCGTCATTTCATGGAGCGATCCAACGATTTCATTCTTGGATGTTGCTGATATGATTGGCTGCGTTGGGCTTGCATGGGATGGTCTAGGAATTCTGTGTACAGATACACAATGGCAATACACAAATCTGCTTGGCTGTACACAGTACGAAACCAATGCATTCAAGTGTGAAATTTCCGTAAAACCAGGTCACGCTGTCTGGTTTAATCTCCAGTTTTGGCCTGCTCACGATTACGGAAATGGATATCTTGAAACCTACATGTGTGGGATGGATGGAAATACCACCGGAATCACTTTGGTGACAGGTGCTG
>NZCD01000023.1 GCA_002688135.1 Parcubacteria group bacterium | reverse complement strand
GTTCTGCGCGAATTTTGATGTCAGATGCTTGTCCTTCCATGCCACCTAACACTTGATGGATCATCACTTCTGAATTAGGTAGTGCATAGCGTTTTCCTGCTGCTCCTGCGGCTAGAAGAACTGCTCCCATACTTGCTGCCATTCCAATACAAATAGTTGAAACGTCTGGTTTGATGTATTGCATGGTGTCGTAAATTGCTAATCCGGCTGTAACTGAACCTCCTGGGGAGTTAATATATAATTTGATTTCCTTTGTTTTGTCTTGGGATTCTAAAAATAGTAATTGTGCGATGATCGCATTTGCTACGACATCGTCAACTCCAGTTCCTAGAAAAACAATGCGGTCTTTGAGGAGTCGTGAATAAATATCGTATGCACGTTCTCCGTGTTGTGTTTTTTCGATTACCGTTGGGATGAGAATATTTGATTGAGGTTCCATATAAATTTGAGTCAGGATTAAGCATTAGTTAGTTTGCTCGAAATGGATTCCGTACGACTACGGGATGACAGCAAGCTGTCATTTGTTATGTGTCATTAGTCAATCGTTACGCCCTGGCGGTATCTCGCCAGACTAAGAATAATAATGAAAGTAGTGCTGAAACTAAGAATGTATAAACAAGGTTGTCTGTGTACGTGAGAATTATGTAAATGAGAAGCGCTGCTATTAGTTTACCAATTGAGAGTGCGCACATCCAGAAAGTTGTGTATTCGATGATTTTCTTTTTGGATGTTCTTGTGTAGACGAGTGCTGCATATGGGATTGCGAGGCTTTTGCGTGAAATTTTGTAGATTGCATCTGTGAAGAAAATTCCCATTGGTGTGAATGCGAACATGCGAGCTATCCATGAGAATGAAACGGCTGGTGCACTGCGTTTAATTAGTCTGCTTTTCTTTTTATGATTCGAGAGTTTTCCTATCCATAGCATGATTGCAAATGCGATGAGGATTGTAATTGTTGTAAGGATTCCTACATCTTTATAACTTGGGATGATCATGAAAAGCCAGATTGGCCAGATTGCTTGTGCTACTATGTCTTCTCCTGTTGCAATGTGCCCAATCACATCGCTGCGGAATTTTTTGTTTACGATCATTTTGTATGGCGCAAGGAGATTTATTTTTCCAGGTTTCCAGTGTTCATCTGTGATTAGCATTGGTAGAAGTGATGCGACCATTAATAATCCCCCTAATAAATACAATGTTTGGAATCCGAACATGGTGACTACAAAACCACCAACTGCTGGAGATAGTACTCCAATCACACCTAACATAACTCCTAGGATTCCTATTTCTTCTCCGATCTTTTTCTTATTTCCGAATTTTGCGAAATCTGAATGATAGGCTACCCAGAATATTGATTTGTGAAATCCGAGTATTACTGCCGACCACCAAAAGAAATTAGGGTTTGTTGGAAGGAAAAAAAGCATTGCGTAATATACTAGCGCAATTGGCATGGAAAGTGCCATTGCTTTTTCATGACCAAATCGTACGGTAGCTTTTGCTCCAAGAGGTGCAAGGAAAAAGAATATGGTGTAGTTTAATGCAAACCATAATACGATATGTTGTACGGTCCATCCTTCTTTAAAAAAGTATAGTGGCGTGAAAAGTGCGAGCATTCCAATCGCAAAACCGCGAATCAATGTTGAAACATATAATTCGGAGAGTTCGCGTTTGAGTGAGTGGTTTAAATAGTGAAAATGAGAATGCGGCATAACGCGTTGCGTAATGACAAATGTCAAAGTTGCAATGTCAAATGAAATTAAAATGACTACAGAGAGTCATTATAACATGAATCATGTTTTATTACCTAAATAATTTTCCATCCAGAAGATGTTTCTGTTATTTTTCCGGGGATTGTGAAGCCGGCGGCTTTTGCATGACCTCCTCCTCCGAGGGCAATTGCAAATTTTGAAACATCCACATTTTTTTGTGTTGTTCGTAATGATCCTTTAATATTTCCTTTTTCTGTTTCTTTTAGGATGAGTGTGACTGCGCAATCTGCAACAGAGTTTAAAAAGTTTGCTAATCCCGCGATGTCGTCTTTTGTAACATCACAATCTTTATGATCTTTTTGTGTAATGATTGTGTATGCAATGTCGTGATTTGGATGCTTTTCGATTCGTGAGAGTGCGCGTCCCCAAAGCTTGAGTGCACCGATTGGTTTGATTCTCATAAGTGATGTAACTATGCGTTCTATGCGCGCACCGGCGTTCATGAGGTCTGATCCGATTTCCATAGCTTGTATGTTTGTCGCCGGGTTTGAAAATATACCAGTATCTGTGACTAATCCTGCTAGCATGTTTGTAGCCATTGTGTGTGTGATGTGAATGTTGTGATGTTTAAAGAATTGATAGCTTAATGCTGTTGTTGATGCACATGTTGGTACGACAAGATTGATGTCTCCGTACATATCATTTGAAACATGGTGATCGACTGAAATGACTGTTGGGCGTTTTGGAAATTTTTCTAGAATTTCTGGAAGATATGCAAATTGTGCATCACCTGAATCAAATACACATACAACATCAATATCGTCTGGGATTGATTCGCTAACAAGATGATAGCCTGGGAGAAATGAGATATTTGGATTTATTTCAGTAGCGCAATATATGGTGGCGCGAATATTTTTTTGTTCTAGCCATTCATGAAAAACCAGTGCGCCGCCCAGAGAATCTGAATCGGGATGGCGATGTGGAATCAAAAGAACATGCTGTGCTTTCTGCAGAGTTGCGTGTGTTTTGTTAAATGTTCCTGTTAAATCCATGTTTGTGATAATTGGTCAGTATACGCCTCGGTGTGGATACTGTCAATGGTTTTGTGAATAAGTTAATTTCAGTTGCTTGACAGTCGCCCTTTGGTTTGAGACAGTGGATAGGTCGTACTTTTCGCCCCAAGAGGAGGCTTCAGTGGGAAAATTTGATGGACAGGTTTCGAGTATTGATGCGTCAGGTTTGATGCGTCGATATGTTAGTGGTGGTGCAGAGCGTCCGATTGAGTTTGTGAGTCATTCTCTTTCTCATCGATGTGATGCGCAGCGAAAGTCACACAATCTCGCCGACATGACCATTCGTGTCAAAGGCGTTATTTACTCAACAGAGCGTGTCGAAGGTTGCGGACCCCTGCATGCCTTGGATGATGCCATTCGGGAGGCTCTTGCCAAACCGTTTGGAGAGCTCTGTGTGAGAGGTGTGGCTTGTGTTGGATATCGAGGTGAGGGTCATTTCGAGGATCCTGATGTGCCCCCTGGGTTGCATGTGGATGCAGAAGTGACGATTGGTTTTATTGCGGCAGTGGATCGCGAAACCGATCAGTTGGTAGATTTGTCGGAGAATGGTCCGGCGATCGAGCATGTTCGATGGAATTCAAAGGCAACCGGTAAAGATATCATCGATGCGTCTATGAAGGCGCTGAACGATGGTTACAATTGGTTTGCACTGAATGTTTTGGGAGATGGGCAGCATATTACAGCTGCTGTCAACACTGCACATACTGCGTAAGGTTTTCCGCGACTATGGTCGCGGATTTTTTTTGTCTGATCGCCAAAATCTTTGATGGAGCCTGTCCTCGCGAATGCGGGGATCCATAATAAATGCATCGAAGCCTACCGCCAGCTTGTAGAAGTGAAATATATGAAAATAAGAAGTACATAAAGGAAGTATGCATGTGTCTGGCTGTAGAGGCGAAAGATGTGATGGTCAGGCAAACTTTCCAGAAACTGAAATATTTTGTACAATGATTGTCTGTGTATTTTATGGGTCCCCGCATGCGCGAGGATGATAATTTTATGTATTTGAGTCAGATTGATATTCATGGGTTTAAGTCGTTTGCGACGAAGACTGCGTTGACGTTTTCTCCGGAGGATAATGCGAAAAAGGGGATAACTGCGGTTGTTGGTCCGAATGGTTCTGGGAAATCTAATATTGCGGATGCGATTCGATGGGTGTTGGGTGAGCAATCCGTGAAGTTATTGCGTGGAAAGAAAAGTGAAGATGTGATTTTTGCGGGTTCTGAAAAGAAGTCTCGTTTGGGGATGGCGGAAGTTATTTTGACGATTAATAATGAGGATGGAGATTTTCCGATGGAAGCTAGTGAGGTTACGATTGGGCGTCGATTGTATCGAGATGGTTCAAGTGAATATTATGTGCAAGGGAATAAAGTTCGTTTGTTGGATGTTTCGATGTTGCTGGCGCGCGCGGGGATTGGAGGGCGATCGTATGCGGTGATTGGGCAGGGGATGATTGATCATGTTCTTGTTTCTTCTCCGACCGAAAGAAAAGCTTTTTTTGATGAGGCTGCTGGTGTTAAGGAATTTGAGATGAAGAAGCGTCAGGCGGAAAATAAATTGAAGGCATCTCGTGAAAATTTAGAACATGCACAAACAGTTATTGAGGAATTGACGCCGCGTATGCGAAGTTTATCGCGTGCGGTGAAACGATTGGAAGAACGTGGAGAAGTTGAGACGGAATTAAAGAAGGTTCAGAAATTGTATTATGGTGCGCAATGGCGAAATGTTGCAGATCGTTTGGGAGCTGTTGGTGGAAAGGAAAAGGAGATTAATCGTCGATTGGATGCAGCGAATAAAAAACGAGGGGATTTGCAGAATCAATTGGCTGGATTGGAGCAATCCAATACGGTGAGTGAGGATATATTGGAATTTCAGAAACAATATGAGGGTGTGCGACGCGAGCGTGAAGATGTGTATAAGAAGTTAATGAAAGCGCAGACTGAAGTTGAGATTCTGAAAGCGCGATCGAGGGTGGTGACGGATTCGCGTCAGATTCCACAGGGAGAGATTGCTGCTGCGCTTGATGATTTGTCGAAATCTTTTGATAAGCTTTTGGGTGAAGTTGAGAATTGCGGGACGCTTTCTGATTTATCCATGTTGCAGGATAATTTTAAAACATATCGATCGCAGATGGATGATTTGATGAAGAGGTATCAAACAGCGAAAAAGGTTGAGAATACGGATGAGGTGAAGCGATTGGAAAAGGAAGTTGAGGGATTGGAGGAGAAGTTGAAAGGATTTGATGTGTCGATGTCGAAGATTAAGGAGAAGATGTCTGATGTTTCGTCACAAGAAAAAGAAAAGAAGAGTGCATTTTTTGATGTGCAGCGTGAGATGCAGCAAGCTTCGACGATTGTGCATCGTATTGAACAAGAATTAAATCATCAGGAAATTGAGAAGGCGAAGTTGGAAACGAAGCGTGATTCTTTGGAAAATGAGATGAGGTATGAATTAGAAGAGCGGATTGGAGAGATAAAGCAAGTCTCGGCAGAAGTTGTGAAAGACGTGAATGTGCAAGAATTGCAGCCGACGTTATTTCGATTGAAACATCGATTGGAGATGATTGGGGGGATTGATCCTGAAACAGTTTCGGAGTTTGAGGAGGTGAAAGATCGATATGATTTCTTGGTGACGCAAGTTGAGGATTTGTTATCGACGATTGAAGCTTTGGAATCGGGGATTGCGGATTTACAAATTGAGATGAAACGTCGACGAACTGATGTGATTGGGAAAATTAATACAGAGTTTGGGAAATATTTTCAGATGTTGTTTGTTGGGGGGAAGGCTGGGTTGGTTCCGTTGTATGCGACTGAAAAGTTGGCGCATGAGGGTGAGGATGATGAGGATGAGATTGCTTCGCAAGCTCGCAATGACGTTTCTAAGAAGTCCGCAAAGAAAGAAAAAGAATTGATTGGAATTGAAATCACGGCGCAACCTCCTGGAAAGAGAATTAAAGATATTAATATTTTATCTGGCGGAGAACGTGCGTTAACAAGTGTTGCATTGATTTGTGCGATTTTAACGGTGAGTCCATCGCCGTTTGTTGTGTTAGATGAAGTTGATGCAGCGCTTGATGAAGCAAACTCAATTCGCTATGCAGAAATTCTTGAAAAACTTTCACACACAACTCAATTTATTGTTGTTACTCATAACCGCGCATCCATGCAAAAATCGAAAGTTCTGTATGGTGTGACTATGGGAGATGATGGTGTTTCGCAGTTATTAAGTGTTGAGCTTGAAAAGGCTGCTGCGTGGGCGAAGTAGTATGGATCGAAAACAAGAAACGATTGATACATACAATGCAAGTGCGAAAGCGCTGGCTGATAAGTTAAGTAAGGGTGGAGCGGTTGTTTTATGAAATGTTTATGATGCTTTACAGAATGGTGGAATTTTGTATACTTCAATGAAGCAGGCTGATGAGTATTAAGAATATGTTCGAGAAGAGTCGATTGGTGTGCGAGCATATTATTTGTATAATCGAGAGTTAATAAAAGAATTGGCTGGTGATGGTTGGGAGATTGTGTATGATGATACGCAATATGTATTGGAACAAGATTGGTTTACTTTGGCTTTAAAGAAAATATGAATTAAAAGAGATCCCTCGGCTTCGCTCGGGATGACAGGTTCGGGTTCGGGATGACAGTTTCTATGAGTAATGCATTTGAAATATTTGAGCAGGGTGTGCATCCGGATATCAAAAGCGATCCGGATGTTTCTTTGAGTTTGAGTCGTTCTTCGCGTTGTATTGTGATTGATGATGAGAATAAGATTGCTTTGTTGCATGTGAAGAATCGGAATTATTATATGTTGCCAGGTGGAAGAGCTGATTCAGATGATGAGTCTCATGAAACGATTGTTCGTCGTGAAGTAAAGGAGGAGGCTGGAGTCGATATTGAGATTTTGAGTGCGTGTTGCATGACTCATGAGTATCGATATAAGCGTTCTATTAAGAAGGTATCACAATGTTTTATTGCGCGAGTTGATGGAGAAAAAGGTGAGACGAATTTTACAGAAAAGGAAAAACATCGAGGTTTTGAGTTGATGTGGGTTGACCCAAAGGAAGTTTTGCGATTAATTCAATTATCAAATCCTGAAGATTATACAGGTCCATTTGTCGTTGCGCGTGATACGTATTTTTTGAAAAAGGCTTTAGATTCGGGCGTGCTTGACTAATAGTCGATTTTTTTTTATACTCTCGCCATAATTTCAGACTGTTTGAGAGGTCTCTCACCCGAGCAATTGATCTGAAATGAGATCTATAATTAACTGGATTCCCGCCTTCGCGGGAATGACAACGGATATGTTATCAATTCGACTAGTTCGATTTGGAAAAAAGCATGCGCCAGCTTTTCGAATGGTTGTGCAAGAGAAACATCGTGCACCGTCATCAAAATATGTTGAGAAAGTTGGGCATTATATTCCACATCAAACTCCAAAAATTCTTGAGTTGAATGCCGAACGGATTCAATACTGGATCAGCAAAGGCGCGCAACCAAGTGACACGGTTCACAATATGTTGGTTACACAAGGTGTGATCAAAGATAAAAAGCGTGGCGTGACAAAGATTACAAAAAAACGAGCTGGAAAGATGTCGGCGAAAGCTGATGTAAAGAAAGCTAAAGCAGCTGATGCAAAGAAGGCTGCTGAAGCTAAAGTTGCTGAAGAAGCGGCTCCAGTTGAAGAAGTGAAGGAGGAAGCTCAAGACGAGAAAGCGAAAAATCCAGAAAACGAGAAATCGGAAGAAAAAGCAGATGAAGTTGTTGAAGAAAAAGTAGAGGAGGCGCCAGTGGAAGATAAAAAAGAGGAGCCTGCATCAGAAGAAAAGACTGAAGAAAAAGAAGAGCCGAAAGAGAAAGAGAAAAAAGAAGAGTCTGCAACAGAGGAAAAATCAGAATAATAAAAATGCCCGAGAGGGCATTTTTGTTTTATTCAGTTTCTTCTGTTTGGTGGTAGGTGAGTATATTGAGTGCGAATTTGACGTTTCGGTTTAGTGCTGTTTGTAATTGTTGTTGTATGTTTTGTTGTCTGTATTTTTGATCGGACAATGGCGTTTTAAGCGCTGCAACTGTTGTGATATGTATGTCATCGTTTGTTTCTTCAACTGTTACGCTTAGTACATCAGAATTCGGGATATGCCTTTTGGTTATGTTTGTGACTAATTTGTTGATATCGATTTGATCTGATGTGACTGGTGTTTTGGCGGTTAGGGTTGGTGTGATAATTATTGTGAGAGTTACTGCATGATTGATAGATTCCGAGATGAGTTGTGCAATGCGATCTTGATCTGACACAAATAATTCTGCTCCGAGCGGAGCTTGTACGGTCGCTTCAATTACAATAATGTTTGAATCTGGATTTGTTTTTCCAACCACTAAAGATGAAAGGAGTGCCGTCTCGTCAATATTTTGTATTTCTTCGGATAATACTTCGAATGCTACAGCTTCTTGATGTTGTGCTGCGATACTTTCTTTTAGAACGATTCCAAGTGGAGCTGCTATAATTACAAGTAATCCGAAACTTACTACAAGGCTTATTGTGATATTTACTTTTTCTTCTTCTTTTTTTGTTTTTGCAAATCCTCCTATTGTCAGCAAGATAATACTCATGAATACTATTGCGAAGAGGTTGGCTCCGAATAGTAACATTGCTCCTTGTGTTGCAGCGAAGTCTTGAAGCGCTAATGCAATTCCAGTTGCTGCGAGTGGGGGGATGAGGGCAGCAGCAACAGCGACTCCAGCGAGGTGATTTGATTGTGGGGTTAATACGATATATGTTGCGACAGCTCCGGTTGCTAATGCGATAACCAAATCAATTATGGTTGGATTGGTGCGTTCCAAAATTGCACCGTTAATTTCGAGGATGGGGGAGAGGAGGCTTACGATAGCTGCGACTGCAATTGACAGAATGATGCTTACGGCGAGAAGTGCGATTGATTCGCGAAGGAATCTTTGGTTTTGTCTTGTTATGGAAAGTGATACTCCGAGAATTGGCCACATGAGTGGCGCGATGATCATTGCACCAATTACAACTGAAATGTTATTTGCGATTAAGCCGAGCGTTGCGATGATGGTTGATAGAATTAACAAAACGAAAAATTTTCCGGTGAATGATGATTCGTTGTCGACTGCAGCGACAACGCGCTGATGTTCGATATTTTTGAAAAGTTTCAGCATAGGAAATTATTATACCATATTTTGTATTAACGTGATTCATTTTTTGTGTTAGATTTGGAACGCAACATGATATGTTATATGCGTCGAAGAGAGGTGCGTTGAGCTAACCAACCTCCGCATCCGGGGCATACCATCCCCTAGACAATGTGATATATTCGAGAGGTGTAGTTGGTCAGCGCGCCTAGTCCATATCTAGGAAATTTGGGTTCGATTCCCAACTCGATGTTCATGTTTGTATGCGAAAAGCTTAACCTCTCTTTTAAGAAAGAGAGGTTTTTCTTATTTTAGCTTAATTTTGGGTTTGGGGTTGACAAATGTGCATTATTGTGTTATAGTCTGTGTATCTTTTAAGTTTGATATAGTTTTAAGGATAAAGCTTTCATCCATTGATTATGGATGTTTGCGGAATTCGACGGGTATCGATGGCCGATAGGTGCTATCTTGTCCGGTGAATATTTTCGATTCTTTTTTAAGGTGATTATACTGCGAGGCGTGTCGAGCTAACCAACCTCCACGTCCGGGATCTCCATCCCCAGTCACTGCCACCAAGATTGAGAACGTTAATGTTCGCGAAAATACATAAAACCGCTCCAACATGGAGCGGTTCCTTTTTTATTACTAATATTACTAAGATTTTTGTGTTTGGGGATTTGGGTTGACAAAAGTGGTTTTTTATGGTATAGTGTGTTGGTCTTTAAATGAGTTAATTCGTGTGCGAAAAACTACTTGTTTATGTGCTTACGAGCGCCTGGCGTCCTTGCATACCACGGGGATCCGGTTCGACTGGCACGGGCAAGCAGGCTTCATACATGTGTGCTAATAGAAAAAGAGGGGGTTACGATGAATTCGTTTTTCTATTGAAGTGATCAAAGGGTCTAAGGACCCTTTTTTCTTTACTTAATTTATTGGAATATCTATCCACACTGTTGACAAATGTGGTTTTCTGTGCTATAGTATGCGCACCTAAACTCACAGATATTGTGGTTTTAGTACAATCCTGAAAAGTCCGAACTATCGGAATAAGTCGACAGGAAATAGATTAACTTCTAAATCCTATAGTAGTTACACAGCAAATAGCTGTAACCAGAACTCATCTCGCATATACTGTCATCCATCTTTGACATCCATTATTCCGCTAAAACATTTCAAAGCTCGTCAGCGATGCACCTACATCTCTTTCTCGCTTGTTCAATGTTTTATCGAAAAATGGAGTGCCAAATCTGAATAACATTATATGTGAGATGAGTTCCAGATAATATGGAAAAAGACCAAGAGTTTGTGGATTTCATTGTACGAGCAATCGTCGGAAATCCAGATGACGTTCGTGTAGAACGAACAATCGATGAGCGCGGTGTATTACTTACATTGCACGTGAACCCAGAAGATATGGGTTATGTCATCGGAAAGCGCGGAGAAACTGCACAAGCAATTCGACGCTTGCTTTCAATCGTAGGACGCAAATACAACGCTAATGTTGCCTTCAAGATTTATGAACCGGAAGGTTCACGTCGCGAAGATCGCGCCCCACGACAGGAGTCTAATGATGCACCTAACTACGATGATGTTGATACATCAGCAGTAGAGGACATCAATCTCTAATTTTGAGAGTTGATTCCACAAAAGCACCCCTCTCGGGGTGCTTTTGTTATGGCACAGCCGAGGTTGGCGCATTGCACCGATCTTCAGAATTTGTTTATTCGCCGTACATCAGTACGACTCATTTCACAAATTCTTCCAGATCGGCACACTGCATCCAACCTCGGCTGTGCGTACGGTACTCGTGTGTTGTTTGTTTATGTGACTTTTTTGTTTGGTGGTATAATTGACATGATCTTTTGTGTGTGTTACACATTGCTGTATGAAAATCGAAATCATCACCATTTTTCCAGAAATGTTTGAGTCGTATTTTGGCGGCTCTATTGTGAAACGTGCGATTGATAAGGGGAAGATTGAAATTGTGGTTCATGATTTGCGGAAGTGGACTGAAGATGTGCATAAGAGTGTTGATGATACGCCGTATGGTGGTGGGGCGGGAATGGTTATGAAGGTTGAGCCTATTTATAAGGCATTGAAAGAATTGGATGCATTAAAAACTGTCATTCCCGCGAAGGCGGGAACCCATCAGAAAACTAAAACTAAGACTGTTTTGTTTGCAGCTGGGGGTGAGCAATTTGCACAACAGACCGCGAAATCATATACAGATTTAGATCGGATCGTGATGATATGTGGTCGATATGAGGGTGTGGATCAGCGTGTGGCAAATTATTGTGTTGATGAGGTTGTTTCTGTAGGTCCTTATGTTTTGACTGGTGGTGAATTGCCAGCAATGATCGTGACAGATGCTGTAACACGTCTTTTGCCGGATGTTTTAGGGAATGAACGATCTGTAATTGAAGAGAGTTTTTCTGATGATTTTTCTGTGGAATATCCACATTATACTCGTCCAGAAGTGTTTGAGAATTTTGACAAAGAGGTATGGAGCGTACCTGATATTTTGCTATCAGGAGACCATAAGCGCATTGCTGATTGGCGTGCATCTCAACGTAAAAAGTAGTACTTTGTTGTTGTGTTGACAACATTTTTTTTATGTTATAGGATGGATCAGTGAGGTATTTAATGTTTTATTGAGGAGTCCTAATAGTCAAGCGTCGAGATGACGCCTGAATTACAGTAAGTAAATAGGAGTACGTCATGGATAGGTTATTACAATCCAAGGCATCGACTGGTACGGAGACACGAACTGAGAGGGTGCTCGCGATTATGGATGTGCCAAACATCATGCATTCGGCACGAATCGCAGCGGGGTACAAAAAGGATGGAGATCATGATAAACCTCCCCCACGATTTTCGTATAACAACATTGTCCAGAATGTGAAGGGTTGTCCATCATCTGGGTTTGATTCGCGTACGCTGGTTGAGTGTATTGCAGTAACGTTTGATAATCATCGTCCGGAAGTTGTCGAAAAGACGCGATCGCTGCTTGAGTTGGCGGGGTTTAAGGTTGTGAAGGCAACGCAGAAATATGTGAAGCCTCCGGTTGTTCACAGGACTACTGGAAAAGGTTTTGGTGTTGAATCACAACGTCGTCCACGTCGTTCAGTAGGCCGGAATTCACAGCGCCTTCGGCATTTGTATGAATATGAGCCGCGCTATGATGATTCCGGGGTCGTTGATTTGAAGCTCACAAACATTGTGTGGGATAAGGCTTTCTTGTACTCACAGTCATCTCGTCCACTTGATACAATAGTTATCATTAGTGGTGACGGGGATTATGCGGAGTTGGTTGAGCGACTTAAGCCGTATGGATTTCGTATTGAAGTTTTTGGGCCTCGTGATGCAACGAGTTCTCGGTTGGTAAGTCGTGCGGATATGTATGTTGAGATGTCTCAATATACGCCAGCTCATGCATTGGAAGCTGATCGGTTTTTGTTCTTTGAGAAGTCTCGACATGCTTCTTCGTCGCGTAAATCTGGCGAGTCTGATCTTGTTGTTGAGGCTACGGATGATCGATTTGATCCCTCATCGACTGGTGAATTGTTTATTAGTTCGAAGCTTGAGGAGGATATAGCCTCTATTCGGTAGTGAAAGAAGTGCGGTCTTAAATGGCCGCTTTTTTAGTTGTGGATGAATTTGGTATACAGGGGGTTGACATGAAAAGGGGTCTGCACTATACTTGTGGCAGGTTATCCACATTCGATATATTCGTGAGGTCACTATTCCGGTGAAACCAGCGAGTTGAGTACTGCTTTTGGGCGGTATTTTCTTTTTAAAAGATATTAATCGATAACAGTTCAGTCACAATTTATTGACTACATCACGTAGAACCCATCTCCAAAATATGGTCACTCATCTACGGCGCTCAATTTTTCCTAAATGATTTCAAATCTCGTCAATAATGCACCGCCATTATTTCCTCGATTGTTCAATCATTATAGAAAAAATTTATCGCCATATCTGAATAACAATATTTTAGAGATGAGTTCTATCTAGCGTGATGTAATCGACCAAGCAATAAACCTAAAATGATGTATTTGTCAAGATACATCGAGCGCAGTGTATCCTCGTGGTACATTGCAGAGTCAATAATTTAGTAAGGAATTCCTCGTGTCTTCGGACATAGGGAAAATCACTCATCTATTCTCATACACTAACGTGTGTGAAACTCGAGCATCTTCAATGATGCAACAGTAAAGGGATCAGAGTCAGTCGTTACAGACAGACTCAATAATCGATTTCTCAAGATCACGACTTCGGTCATGATTTTTTATGAGAGTTTGATCCTGGCTCAGGGTGAACGCTGGCGGTATGGTTAAGGCATGCAAGTCGTACGAACTTGTTTCACTTATTCCTGGCTTCGGCCAGAAATTCCGAAACAAGTTAGTGGCAAACGGGAGAGTAACACCTTGGTAACGTACCTCAAAGACAGGGACAACCCTTAGAAATTCGGGCTAATACCTGATAGTCATGGGGGGAAATAATTCATTCCCATGTAAAGCTTGAGATTTATCTCTTGCGCTTTGAGAGCGGCCTAGGTCCTATCAGCTTGATGGTGAGGTAACGGCTCACCATGGCTACGACGGGTATGGGGTGTGAGAGCATGACCCCACTCACTGGAACTGAGACACGGTCCAGACTCCTACGGGAGGCAGCAGCCGCGAATATTCCACAATGGGCGAAAGCCTGATGGAGCAATACCGCGTGAAGGATGAAGCATTTCGGTGTGTAAACTTCTTTTATATAGGAAAAACAAATGATTGTACTATATGAATAAGGGGCCGCCAACTTCGTGCCAGCAGCGGCGGTAATACGAAGGCCCCGAGCGTTACCCGGATTTACTGGGCGTAAAGCGTCCGCAGGTGGTTTGTTAAGTCACTCGTTAAATCTTTCGGCTCAACCGAAAGGCCGCGGGTGAAACTGGCAAACTAGAGGCTGGGAGAGGCGAGCGGAATTACTGGTGTAGGGGTAAAATCCGTTTATATCAGTAAGAACACCAAATGCGAAGGCAGCTCGCTGGAACAAGCCTGACACTCAGGGACTAAAGCGTGGGGAGCGAAGCGGATTAGATACCCGCGTAGTCCACGCCCTAAACGATCGGTGCTAGATATTGGGAGTATCGACCCTCTCAGTGTCGTTCAAAAAAGCTAACGCGTTAAGCACCGCGCCTGAGGAGTACGACCGCAAGGTTAAAACTCAAAGGAATAGACGGGGGTCCGCACAAGCGGTGGATCATGTGGTTTAATTCGTCGCTAAGCGAAAAACCTTACCAGGGCTTGACATATACCTGCACATCTTGTGAAAGCAAGACTTCTTCGAGAGTGGTATACAGGTGCTGCATGGTCCTCGTCAGCTCGTGCCGTGAGGTGTTCCCTTAAGTGGGGTAACGAGCGCAACCCTTGTCGTGTGTTACATATCACACGAGACTGCCCTGGCAACGGGGAGGAAGGAGGGGACGACGTGAGATCAGCATGGCCCTTACGCCCTGGGCTACACACGTGATACAATGGCTGGTACAACGGGTCGCAAAACCGCAAGGTGAAGCTAATCCCATCAAAACCGGTCTCAGTTCGGATAGAGGTCTGCAATTCGACCTCTTGAAGTCGGAATCGCTAGTAAACGCGAATCAGCACGTCGCGTTGAATACGTTCTCGGACCTTGTACTCACCGCCCGTCAAGTGAAGGGAGTTGGGAATACCCGAAGTTCGTATGTTACGTTCTAAGGTAGGTCCAGCGACAGGCACTAAGTCGTAACAAGGCAGGGC
>NZCD01000022.1 GCA_002688135.1 Parcubacteria group bacterium | reverse complement strand
TGTGAGAATGGGTAGCATTAATCCCATGAACATGATTGGAGCTTGTGTGACGACATCGAGGATTTTGTATGCTGCTCCGTACAATCCGACTTCTGCTTGTGTTCGTTGTAATGAAAGAATGAGAATATCTGCGCGCAAGTAAATCATGTTGAAGAATATGGCGAATGCAATGGGGTATGATTTGTGAATGATTTCTTTCCAAATTGTTTTATCGTATGCGAGTTTGAGTTGAATTACCTTCATGCCTGCAGTTGCAAGAATTAAAAGTTGAATGATGTTTGCGATTGTGATTGCGAGCATCGCCCACAAAAATCCTGCGTTGATGTATGCGACGAATCCAACGCCAGCGATTAACAATATGCGTGAAATGATTTCCGCCCATACCACTGCTTTCATGGCGAGTTGTTTTTGGAATAATCCCGTGAAGATTTGTTGCATTGCGATTGAGAAGAACATTGCCGACATCAAGAGCACTGCGTGTTTCACGGCGATTGGATATGGGGAAAATAAGACGATGATTGGCGCAACACCGATAATGAGAAAAGCGGTGAGCAAGCGGAATGTGAAGAGGTTTTGTATGATGGAGTTTTGTCTGTTTGGGTTGGCTGCGAGCATTTGAGATGTTACGAGAACTAATCCGAAATCAGCGAGAATTCCGAAAAATTGCAAGAATGCAATTGATGTTGTGTACCATCCAAATTGTTCTGTTCCGAGGTATCTCGTCAAAATAGCAATCGCCGCAACCGCGACGATAACCGATATTATTTTTCCGAGGATTTGTATGAAGGTATTGTGAGCAACTTTCTTCGCAAGACTCATAAATATACGTTGACAGTAACTGAATTACATCTTATTATATGTATATATTAACCTCTTCGCTCCTCTATGTCTAAGGCTGTTGCGCGCGCGTCAGAAGTTGTGGAACGTCCGATAGGTGTGTACCAAGAATTGTACGCCGAGCCGGAAGATATGAGTGCACGATTTGCTCGCATGATCTCTGATGAGTTTCGTGTGCTCGGGTCGATTGCGCTCGCATTTGTATTGGTGATTAGCTCGGCGATGGTGCTGCGCACATTTCAAACTGTTTTGAATCCGGATGTTGCTCATGCGGGTGATATTTATGATGTTGAGGAGCAGCCACAAGGTTTGCCCCTGGCTTTTTTACATTCAGTTTTGGGAATCGAGACTGCTCATGCAGCATCATCTTATGGAGCAGAACTGGTGGGTGAAATTCCATCAATTGAAATGATGCCTTATACAGAAAAGACAGTTGAATTGAAATATACAAATGTTGGAGAAAAAGCGTGGGTGAATTCTGGAAAAAATTATTCGAGTTTATATACTGACCCTTCCACACGGAAGAGTCTTTTTAGTTATCATGGGTGGTATGGAATGGGACAGCCTACATTGATGGTTGAGGATAGGGTTGAGCCGGGAGAAGTTGGGACGTTTCGATTGCCGATTATGGCGCCGGGGGATTTGGGAGATTATAATGAGAAGTTTAAAGTTGCGGTTGAGGATATTGCGTGGGTAGCTGGTTCTCATGTGATGATTCCTATTAAGGTTACGAAAACTCCGAAGGTTGAGAATGCTGGAGAGGGGTTGTCTGGATTAATTTTGATGCGATCTCATACAGAAGTTGAAGCGGCAGGTGGGTCGGTTGTGAAATTGCGATTTGGAATAAAAAATGTTGGGCCTAAGACTTGGAAGCAAGTAAAGGTAATTGAGCCTGGTGTTGCGCTGGCTACGGAAGTTGCTTCTATTTTTCATGAGAATACGTGGCCTGAAGGTCGTGTTGCGTTGGCGATGGGGGATCGGGAATTTATGTCTGGGCGTTTGGCGATTGTGAATGTTCCGGTGCGTATGCCGCGTGAAGTTGGTACATATAATTTAGCTTTACAATTAACAAGCGAGAATGAAAATGTTGGGGGTGGGCTTATTGAATTGCCTGTGACAGTGACGACTCCAGCTCCGGAAGAAATTGCTGGGAAGGAGTTGCCGATTATTGAGAATTGGCGTGGTATTCCAGAGCCTCGATTTCGTGTAGGGATTGCAAATGTTGATGATGCTGCGCAAGTGAGCGTGCATGGTCCGTATCGTGTTATGGATGGGGAGGGTGTTAATTATGGATTGTTAGATGAGGGGGTTGTTGCGGAGTGGTATTATGATGTTGATTCTGATACACAGCTCATTCGTATTGGAGATGATTTATTTACTACAACTTCGTATTTTCGATTAGAGCCTGTTGAGGCTTTATCGAGTTATGTAACAATTGATTCGCTTGATCGTCGAGCGAAATGGAATCCTGCGATTAATTATAATGATTATAGAGATACGATAGAGATGCGAGTAAATAAATTGGGTTATACATGGTTAGTGAATGAATTGCCGATTGAATCGTATGTGAAAGGTTTAGCAGAAGTTTCAAATTCATGGCATATGGAGGTTCATAAGGCACAGGTTGTAGCAGCTCGATCATTTGCAATGTTTTATTTTGAGCGTGGAGGTAAGCATCATTCTTCTGGGTCACAATATATTTTGAATTCAAGTTCTGTTGATCAGGTTTATAAAGGGTATACTGCAGAGCAGATCAATAAGAATGTTGCAGCTGCTACTGAAGCGACTCGTGGACAGGTTGTGCAGTATGATGGTAATGTGGCGATGACAACATATTTCGCACGATCATCAGGTCAGACACGATCATTTTCCGATGCATGGGGAGGGAAAGGAAAGCCTTATTTGGTACCGCGTCCTGCGCCTTACGATAAAGCTAAGGGAAATCGACGTTGGGGACATGGAGTTGGTATGTCGCAAACTGATGCAGCCATGCGTGCAGATGATGGTGCAAATTATAAAGAAATTTTACAATCATATTATACTGACGTGACTATAGATCGCGTCTACGAATAAAATTTATCTATATCCATATATGTCAGAAACGCCACCAGTTGGAGGGGGAGAGAAAGAGCTGGTTACATGTGAGATTGATGATCCGGCGGGTACCTTAGCGGCTTTGAATGTAATGCTATCTCAAATTGATTCTGAAACTGAAGAGGTTGGGTCTGATACTGTCGAAGCAATCCAGAATGTTGTGACGAAAATTTTTCAAAATGGGAATGAGCAGTCGTATGTGATTGCCGGAGATTTTTTGGATGAAGATGGAAATCCGCGTGATCGGTATATTATGCGATTGGATGAAATGGTTGCGGTTGTTCAACATCCTGTTATGAAAGATATTGCCTTGAAGGTTATACCTAAAAAACATAATGTTTCTGTTGAGGTTGGGATCCATAAACAAATTCAAAATAAAGCGAAGGATAAAAAAAATTTACGTGTACCTCATGTATTAGGAACAATTGATTTGAAAGGTGCTGATTATAAAGGGGTTTTGATGGAGCGATTACCACAAAATGCAAGTAATAAATCATTACAAGGCTTGTTGTCAGCTGCTCGTTCTGAAGGTGTTCGATTGATTATTTCTGATGATGTATTTGGTGACACACTGAATACATATGAAGATTTGCATGATATAGGTTTTGTTCATAAGGATATTAACGAAGGAAATTTGTATGTGTTGAATGCTGAAATTCGTGATGTTGTTGTTGGGGGCAAAACGGTTCGATTTGTTGGAAGTGGAGAGGTCGTATTGCTTGACTTTGAGCAGACAGTTGAATCTGGTGTTTTTGGGTCTGTTTCTCAAAAACAGGCCATTGAGTCTGAGATTTCAGCAGTTGACGATATGCTATCTCAATATGCGGTTGATGTTGATGGTAGTGCTTCGGACGTTGAAATCGCTGCTGAATTGTAGATTTTATTAATTGAGTACTTGACAAAAGACTATTTTTTTGATAGTCTTTTTTGTTGGAGGTAGAATATGAATAGTTGGAGGTAGGTCATGAGCGTTGTTTCTTTCAGAGATTTGGTTTTGGAAAAAATCAAGTGTGTGTTGCCTCGCGTTGTTGAACTTTGTTACGGTTCTGGTTGTACGAATTATTATCTGGGTAATGGTAAAGATGGCTGGGTGTTTCGCATGTTTAATCCGGATGATGTGTTCGATCGATCTCTTGATCGATATGCGGTGAAGATTTGGAATAAATCTTTTCGTTATCGCGTTCGAGAAATTGAAATTCATCGGCATGTTGCGGATTCTGCATCGTCGAGATTTTCTGTGCCATCAATTGTACATGTTGATCATGATCTGGGTTGTTTTGTTATGGATCGTGTGTTCGGCGAGACAGCGTTTCGTACTTTTGTGCGTCGTAAGTTGCGCATGAATGTTTCGATGCATAATGATGTCATGTCTGCATTTGCTGAGCTCAACAAGTGTGGTGTGCATCACAACGATCCACATCTTGGTAATTTCATGTTTACAGATTTGGTCTTCGTGTCTGCTGGTTCTGATGTAATCGAAGATGCTGTCATTTGGATTATCGATTTTGGTCGAAGTAATTTGATCGCGTTTTCTGATGATCGACCTGATTTACTTCGATATTTACGTGAAGATCAATATGTTGCCACGGCTCCCTAGTTGGGGCCGTTTTTTTATTTAAGGTTGACAAGAAGTAGATATTATGATAGATTGAACTGTTCTTTTTACATGTTTTATTGGCATTTTTGGAGGGACAATGAGACTTATCATCGTTATGGTGGTGGGAATATTTCTTTTTGCTGCTTTTCGAAATGGTACGTTCAAGCGTTTCAGTTGTGATTCTGATGAAAATTCGTTGGAACAGCGCTGGGATAAGAAGTTTGAGGATTGTCAGAAAACATGTCGCATTATTGATGAGTGCAACATGTATCTGTCAGACGAAGAGGATGTTAAGCTTGATCAGGAGCGCTGTACAGATTTGTGCATGCGTCAGCCGGATTCAAAGTGGACTAGTTGTACACTGAAAGTTGAATCTGAACACGGCTGTGATCAGAAAACTGCTTTTCGTACTTGTTCGGAACATTTACCTTCTGTTCCTAAGGAGGGCACATGAGATGGTTTGTGATTGTGGTGGTTGTACTTGCATGCTTTGGTTTGTATCAAGGTTTGCAGGATTCACCACAGCAGAAGGTTAAGCGCGAGGCATGTGAAGCGTCGTGTGCGGTATTTGATGAGTGTGGATTTGTCTTGAATGATTTGAGTCAATCTGCATGTGAGGATCAATGTATGGATCAATCTACAAACGCTTGGTCGGTCTGTGCAATTAAACACAAATTGGAGTATGGTTGTTGTGCGCAAGCACTTGACTATTGCTCCCAACATCTTGAGTAGGAGTTTTGTGTCATAGATTAAAATAGGAGAAACTGAAAATGAGTGATGAAACTTCCGATAACCTGCAGGGAGGAAAAGCGCGTGCAGCAGTGCTTGCAGATGCAGTGACTGCTGCAATCGTGATCACGAAGGAATCGTGGAATAAGGCTGGTATGGGTGCTGTGATGCCTAATCAGCATAGTGATAATGCCAAGGTTGGCATTGGTTATCTTGCTTCCGAATTACTTAGAAAGTGTTCGGTTAATGAACTGGCTGCGATGTGTCCTGATGTCAAACGACATGAGGAGTCTTGAATGAGAGACAAATAAACCCCGAGAATGCTCGGGGTTTTTAATTTATTTTTTTTGGGTTGGTAGTTTTAAACGCCGGCAGCCATTGCTTCTGCCGCGTGTTTTTTGCGATCGACTTGTACGAGCTGAATTATTTTTTTGCGCACGAGATGTGGGTATGGAACTTGTTCAAATAAGAATTTTGAATGTTCACCAGCGGATTGAATGTGTACGTATCCGTATGAGAATGTAGTTGGGATGAATCCTTTGATGTCTGATTCGACATCTTGAATTTTGTATAGATCAGTTTCTGCTACGGTTCTGCCGAATAATCCGTGTTGTTCTACGTTGATAATTCGTGTGTCAGTTACAACCCAAATATCTAAATAGTAATCGATGAATTGACCGTAGAATTGTATCCATGTGGAAAGTAGTAGTGTTGAAAGTAGAATAATGGTTGTTGCTCTTCCTGCGTCGCTTGCAATCATGTTTGGGTAATATTTGGCAACGAAAAAATATGCAGAAATCGCGAATACATTGATGAGTAGAAATAAGAGGAATGCTGGAATGAGTGCGAATGGATGTCGTCGTAGCATCATGATGACGTGTTCCCCTTTTTTTTGTTTGATTATTTTTGCGATGTGCATAGGTTTGCTACGCTCAAATTATTTGAAAAGTTCTTGCTCTCCTGAAATTGAAGGTAGTGCACTGGTTAGTGGGGTGCTCCAATTTATGTCTGCTAGCAATAACCATGTTCCTCCGATAATAATTATGAATCCAACTAGGAAAAATACGGTCATTAGATATCCATATCGATCTGTAGCTGTGAGATATACGAGGTGTAGAATATGGATGACAGCAAACGTAATAAATATTGCGACAAGCAATATGTAGGCGTATAGGAGAATAGCGAGTGTGATTTGCATGGGTTATCCTCTTGACATTTTGTTGTATACTAGTTTACAACATGTTAGAATAATTGACCGTGGGCCTAGGATGGTCTGAGATTCACCTGATAAGTAGAATCTTTGGGGTTCGAATCCCCATAGGTCCATGGTGATTGATTTGACAACGATGCTTATACATTGTATAGTGTCAGCAACTTATCAGGTGGGTCTTTGGATCATTCTAAGATTCGACAAAACCTCGTGTCCGCGGGGTTTTTGTTTTACAGCATCTTTTTTTGAGTTTCGGTTATATTCAGGTGGTCGTATGCGTGTGTTGTTGCACAACGACCACGCGGAGTTCGTTCTATCAATCCCATTTGTAGGAGAAATGGTTCGTAGATTGATTCGAGTGTTTCAGTGTCTTCTGCTATCGCAGCTGCGAGTGTTGAGAGTCCGACAGGGCCTCCTTTGTATTTTTCGATAATAGTAGTAAGAATTAGTCGATCTACATTATCTAAACCTTTTGTGTCAACGCGCAATTTATCGAGCGCTGAATCACATATGTTGTTTGTAATTATACCATTTCCTTGGACTTGTGCGAAATCTCGAACGCGTTTGAGTAATCTGTTGGCGACTCTGGGTGTGTGGCGTGATCTGCTTGCAATCATGTGTTGTGCTTCTGGTTCTATGTTGATATCCAATATTTGTGCGCTACGTCCTACAATATCCGCGATATTTTCTGGTGTGTAATAATCCAAATGAAATTGTGCTCCGAATCTATCTCGAAGTGGTGAGGAGATTAGGTTCATTTTTGTAGTTGCGCCGACGAGTGTGAATGGATTGAGCTGCATGCGGAGTGTGCGAGCTGCTGGGCCTTTGCCTACAATTAAATCGAGTGCTTGATCTTCCATTGCTGGGTATAGAACTTCTTCGATTGTTCTATTCATGCGGTGGATTTCATCTATGAAAAGAAGATCATGAGGTTGGAGATTTGTAAGAATGGCTGCAAGATCTCCGACTTTGTCTAATGCTGGTCCGGATGTTACTTTTACATGTACTCCCATTTCTTGCGCGATGATGTGGGCGAGTGTTGTTTTTCCTAATCCTGGAGCTCCATAAAATAATGTGTGGTCAAGAGATTCCTTTCGTTGTTTTGCAGCTTGAATGAACACACTCAATGTTTCTTTGAGCTGTTCTTGCCCTACAAATTCTGTGAGATTCTGTGGTCGTAACGTAATATCCAACTGAATTTCTTGTGGTTTTACGGCTGGGTCGATTGTTCTTGTTTCTTCGTGTTCCATATGGCTTTAGTATATCGTAGAGGTCATGTCTTCACAAATAAGTCTGATCGTGTTATTATCTGCTTCACATGGTTAAGCTGAGGTAGTTTGGGGGTAGAGCAAGGGTCCCAAAATATTTATAAATTTTATTTGGTTGGCTACTTCAAAATGTAAAAATGGAAAAAATGTTATGCCGAGGTAGCTCAGGGGTAGAGCAAAGGACTGAAAATCCTTGTGTCGGGAGTTCAAATCTCCCCCTCGGCACCAGAAGACATCCTCTTGAGGGTGTTTTTTGATATTATTAATTTGAATCCCTCGTGTCGGGAGTAGCGCTCGTACCTCGCGCCATCTCACTCGCTTCATTCACAAAAGCAAAACTATCGTTTTTCTTTTGGTTCACTCCGCTCGTTCGTCCAAATCTCCCCCTCGGCACCAGAAGACATCCTCTTGAGGGTGTTTTTTGATCTTGCAAATATTCTCTAGTCTGCGTATACTTGCGTCATCGGTCATTTTAAAAAGGGGGCGGCTATGTCAATTCAGAATAGTACGGTAGTATCTGAAGATGTTGCGGAGGGCGTTGTGCATGAGCCAGATTCTCCAGTGCAGTTGTATAGTGTTGATACTGACGATGTGATGAAGCGCTCGATCGGAGCATTCATCTTTGTAAACATTTTGACATTCATGCGTGCGGCACTTGTGATTCCTGTGATCATTTTGTTACACAGCGCGTATACTGTCGATCATCTGACGGCGTTTGTTATTGCGATTATCGCAGGCAATCTAGATTGGATGGATGGATTCTTTGCGCGCAAACTCAAGGTTGCGAGTCGATTTGGTCAATTTGCTGATCCAATGGCTGATAAGATTTATTTCTTAGCAGCTTTGATTGCTCTTTATGAGCATGTGAAAATTCCACTCATTGTGTTGATTGTCGCTATTGAAGGATTTCTCATTGTGCATCGCATTTGGGTGTTGGCTCGTAAGCGTACTGCTGATGTTTCCGCAAATAATTTTGGGAAATATAAGGCGATTCTGCAGAATGTGGTTATTTGCGCGTTGATTCTTGGCGAGGTGTTGAGTGCGCATGATGGCGCGATGTCGCGGTTGATCATTGATTGGCTTGGTCTTTTCCTGCTTTACATCAGTCTTGGATATTCGTTCTTGTCGGCTGCTGGACATATCCGAAAACATGGCATGATTAGAATGCGATGGTAATAAAAGACCTCCCCATAGGGAGGTTATTTTTATCTTCCGAGGAATAGGAAGATGAATGTGGTAACTGATAGAATACTGCATAGTAACCCAAGGAAGTGTGGTCTACTATGTTTTTTGTGTGTTTTTAATATGGCTTTGTAGATTTTCGAATCGTCGGCGCAATCGGATATACTATTTGTAAATATTATTTTACCTGCAATAAGTTGGTATAGACATATGGCTGCCATAATGCTTCCAACAAGTAATCCGAGCATGTAGAGTAACAAGAGGAGTGTATTCATGATGGTGTGCCAATGCGATCTGCGATTGAAATGAAGATTAGTGCGGTGAGATAGATTCCTGCCGCCATGCCTATTGGAATGAGCATCTTCATCCCATACATCATGCAGCCGATCAGCAGTGCGATGCCGGTAATTGTAATTGCGATTAGTACTCCTATGCCAATTTGTTCGCTTAGCCCTTCGAGCCCTTCTCGTACCTCTTCAAGTTCGTATTCATCTGTATCACATGAACCAATCATCGCGAAGAATCCGGCGGTGATTTGGATGACTATCAATAGCATGATTGCTGCGATGCATAGCGCGATCAGTATCCATAATCCTGCGTATATCATGTTTTTGCCTCCTTAATGATCTATATGCATGTTACGGTGCGAAAGCTGATTAGTCAAGTCTTGCGTGATGAGTTGGAATATTATATACTTTTTTTCGTTGTTGGTTCTGGGTCTCTAGCTTTACCCTATCGGGTGACCAATCATAGATTGGCGTCTGAATGTAGAACAAAATGTATAGTAAAGTTGCGTTGTGGTTTGCGAAGTTTCTAGAAAAGTAGCTCATCTGCCGACGTGCGATAGCACGTCAAAGAATTAAGATCGCCGCTCGCATACAACGAATATGACAGCAAGAGGGCCTCTAGCTCATCTGCCAGCGCGAAGCGCTAAACATATAAAATCGCCGCTCGCCACAGAGTGACATCGCAGGCAGACAACAATTTAAAATATGCGCCCATTACGGGCCTCTAGCTCATCTGGTAGAGCGCCGCTTTTGCAAGGCGGAGGTGAGGAGTTCGAGTCTCCTGAGGTCCACCAAAAAACATCCTTTCGAGGATGTTTTTTGATTTGTGTTATAATTATGTATATGAAAAAAATTATTGGATTGGGCTTGTTTTTGATTCTCGCTGCTGTTGGATGTGGTGGTGATGATTGGGTGACGTATGAAAGCCCGCATGGGTGGATGATTGAGCATCCGCCAACATATGAGTTGGATGAGAATGCGCAGGCTGAAACGAATACCATGTTTTTGGTTCCGAGTGAATCTCCGGAATTTCAGAATAATTTGATTGTTGCTGTGCAGCGTATGTATGGTTCTCGGATCGAATTTATTGATTTGCAGAAAACCATGAGGGAGGGTTTGGAGGAGCAATCATCAACATCACAAGTTGAGGTTGAGTTTGGAGAGCATGCTAGTGGTGATCAGTTGAAGATTTCATTTTTGAATGCAACTCCGCAAATTGATTTATTTGTGATGCAGGCGTTTGTGCGAAATGAATTTGGGGATCATGTGTTTTTGAGTATGACTGCTCATCCGGATGATTGGGTGGCGCTGCGTCAGGAGTTTAATGGGATACTTGAGCGGTTTGATCCATAATTATGACAAAAAATAACCTCCCAACATTTGGGAGGTTTTTAGATCCTTCGGGATGACGATGCGATGGGAGTTTTTAAGCTGCTTTTGATTTGAGGAAATCTGCGTGTTCTCGTCTGCCAATATGGCTCTCAACGACTCTATTCATTTCTGGGAAATCTATTTCTAGAAGTTGAGTCTTTAGTTCTTGTGCGTCAGTTGGAAGTTCTGTTTCTTCTAGTTGAACGAGAAATTCCGAGTTTACGAGTTTGTGGCTGGAGAATGTTCCATATGCATTTCGCACATTGAAGCCGCATGAAATGCGTACGCACATAGGGTCTGCGATTGCTGATCGTAGTGCGTGCGTTCCTCTTGATCGTGGAGCTTGTGTATGAGGATATGACTTGATCAGATCTGACCTTCCGATAGATTTGAGGTATTCGTGCGTTTCCTTAATCCGTTTTTTTGTTGCTCGGTGACCTTCAGGGAAAATTACGAATATGGGGGGTTCGTTAAATGTTTGTGCTTTTCGTTTAATTACTTCTATTGCTTCTTCAGGTTTTTCTCTATCGATAATAATTCCATCGATAGCCGCAACTGCGCGTGAGACTAATCCGAATAAGTTTTTCATTTTCGGTTTGCCGGCAACTACGATGATTGGTCGATTCGGGAAAGTTGATCGTAGCGAGTGGTAGTAGCAGAAGATTGCCATCGTATCCATATGTTTGCCATATGTGATGGTTGGTTTGTTTGGAATGAATCCGAGGTTATCTTCGATTTTGAGAGTGATGCCAAGTCGTTCATAGCAGTGCATGAAAACCGCATCGCGAAATGTATCGAGTCGTTTCATGGGATCGCGATTATTTCGTTTATCCCATACCATCAACAGAGTGTATTTTATGAAAATACATAATCCGATCATGGTTGTGGAAAATCCCAGCCACCAGTTTTTCATTTGTTTTCATTTTCCTTTTAATGAACCGGCTGGAATGTATCATGATTTTTTATTTTTGTCAACCAAAAAACGCCTTTGAGGCGTCTTAATTGTTAGTTGATGAAAATTGGGTTTATTGGTTTTTTGCCCTTGAGAACTGCTGCGATATTTTTTGCTGCTATGAGTGACATTGATCCACGAGCTTCCATTGATGCGCTGGCGGTGTGTGGTGTCATGATAACGTTATTCATTTTGCGGAAGTAGGTGTGGTCTCGTGGGTCACAGTGGGTGAGTGGTTCGCATTCAAATACGTCTAATCCTGCGCCTGCGATTTGTCCGTCGCGGAGTGCATGTAATAATGCAGATTCTTTGATGATGGGGCCACGTGCGGTGTTGATTATGAATGCAGTTTTTTTCATCATTTTTAATTGTTTTGCTTTGATTAGATATTTTGTTGATGGGAGGAGTGGGACATGGATTGTTACGAAATCTGATTTTTTGAGAAGCGTATCAAGAGAGATTTTTTTTGCATTACACGCTTGTTCAATTTTTTTTGATGCCCGTCGTGGAGAGCTATACAAGACTTTGATATCGAATCCTGCGGCACGTTTGGCTACTGCTTGGCCAATTCTTCCCATCCCGATAATACCGATGGTTTTTTTGTGGAGATCTGTTCCCATCAATAATGTTGGTCCCCAGCCTTTGTATTTTCCGTGGCGTGTGAATTGATCCGCTTCTACAATGCGGTGGGCGAGTGCGAGCATTAATCCTATTGCGTGATCTGCAACAGCATCTGATAATTCTGGAGCTGGTGTGTTTGTTAAAATGATATTTCTTTTTTTTGCAGCTTTGACGTCAAGATTGTTAAATCCAACTGCATAGTTTGCGACAATTTTAAGCTGATCACCTGCAGCATCCAATACTTCTGCATCAATTTTATCAGTTAGAATTGAGAGAATTGCATCCATTCCTTTTACAGATTTTAATAATTCTCGACGCGAGATGACTGTATCTTTTTTTCGGACGATTACTTCGAAGTCTTTTTGTTTTTTGAGATATTGAATGCCGCTATCTGGAATAGGGCGAGTGACGAATATTTTTTTCATAGGTAATTAGTATACCATGTTGACAGGGTTGTGGTCATGTGTTATTTTTGTTTTAGTTCGTTTTCATAAAAGGAGGTCTGAAATGAGTGTAGATGTTGGTGCCTTGTGGCAAGAATATGTTGATCATGAATCAGTTACTGCAGCCGAAGTTGCATCGTTTGCATTTGCGCCGGAACCACTTGGACTGTGGGCTTGGGATAATTTTTTTTCTCGTAATCCTGATCAGGATGCACTTGAATCCTTGGTTTTTGAAACTCCGGATGACGTTGTTCAGCAACTGCGTGTGATCGGTACGATTTTGGGTCTTCCGCTTGTGTCATTTGGTCTGTGTACCAGGATGATGGAGTGTTTTAAAATTTATCGATCCCGGATTTGGTCTTTCATGTCGTCGTTAGATTATGTGTATGATGATCTTGTGCGTATGATTCGTGAGATTGGATGTTCGTGGGAGCCAGCTGTTGAGTTGTTTCTCTCGTCGAATCCAAAGCCGGAGCATTTGTGTGTTTTGTTGAGAACATCCAATTCGTATAATCAACGAGTGTGGAAACAGATGATCGGGCACCCTGAAATGCGATCTATGCACGCAAATCAAGTTTTGCTTTCACGCGGTTCAATGCATGATGATGCTGCGGACTGGATTATGAAACATGCGAAGGGTCGTCTGCTGCGAAGAAATGATGTAAGTGCTTTGTTTCGTGTGATGGTTCGCTGTGATAATCATGCAGATGAGGCGTGGCGTTTGATTTCTGCGTGCGAGCATTCTTTGATTGATGATCGGGTTGTTGCTGTATTTAATGCATTGACAGAAGATTATCAGTTGATTGTTTGGGATCATATGCGTACATCTAAGCCGTCGGAAGCATTTTGTATGAAGGTGGTTCATCATGCGGTTTCTGGTGAATTGAGGGAGTCTGCTGCGAGGTTGATTGCTCCGCGGCTTACGAAGCGTCGAGATATGATGCATATTATTGCAAAATATCCTGATTTGGCGGAGTCCGTTGCACGACGATTATTTGAATTCTATGATGGACGGTTGGCTTATCGCCATTTGGCGCGATTGCGTAATCATGTTCCGGATCTTGTTGATGAGTATGAAAGACGTGATCGTTTATCAGGAGCGCCGCGAGATGCTGATGAGATTTGGAATGATTTGGATGACTGGGTTGAGGCGCAGAAAGAGAATGTCGATTAGGTTTTAATCGAAAAGAAGGCCACGAGCCTTCTTTTTTAATTCTGTGGAGTTTGTAGAAAAGTCATTGCGAGGAGGGACGACGTGGCAATCTGTTTAAGGGCATGGATCCCGGCCTACGCCGGGATGACAGTTGGTGGGGGTTTAGCCTTTTCCGGCACAGCCGAGTAGTTTCATTTTATCTTTGACTGTTTTGGTCATGAGGTCTCGGGCTGGGCCGATTATTTTTCGGGGGTCGAAGACGTTGTGGTCATTTAATAATGTTTCTCGGACTGCGACGGTGAAGGCGATGCGCAAATCTGTATCAACATTTATTTTTGAGATTCCTGCTGCAATTGCTTTTTTGGTTTGCCCGTCTGGAACTCCTATTGCATCTTCGAGTCGTCCGCAATCTTTCATGCGTTTACATTGTTTGTGTAATCGAGTTAGTGCGATTTTGGAAACAGCAGAAGCACCGTGTAAAACTAATGGCACTTTCACTTTCTTCTTAATTGCTTCTAATCTTTTGATATCTAATTTTGGTTTTCTTTTGAATTTGTTTGCACCGTGCGCTGTTCCGATTGAAACGGCAAGTGCGTCACATCCTGTTTCTTCCACAAATTCCGCAGCCTCGCGTGGATCCGTGAAAGCAACTTCTTTTTCCTCTACGCTTACATTATCTTCTTTTCCGAAAATTCGTCCTAATTCGGCTTCAACTGTCATTTCTTTTTTGTGTGCGGCTTTTACGATTTGCTTTGTTAGTTTTATGTTTTCTTTTAAGGGATGATGAGAGCCATCGTACATCACAGAAGAATACAATCCAGAATTAATCGCGGTCATAACTAAATCATAATTTTTTCCATGATCTAAATGAAATACAACAGGTACATTGGATGACTCGGCCGCAACATGAGCGATCATCGCAAGATAATCCATTCCTGCGTAATTAATTGCACCTTCGGATGTTTGTAAAATCACTGGAGATTTTAATTCTACAGCTGCATCAATAATTGCTTGAGCAATTTCAAGATTGTTTATATTGAATGCACCAACAGCATATTTTCCTCTCCTTGCCTTTGGTAGGATGCTATTTAGGTTTACTAGCATAATTGTTTTATGTCCCACGAATAGTACAAATTAGATACAAATCTACAAATTTTTTTCTATGATAAAGTAGGTCGCATGTCATTGTGAGCTTGCGAGGCAACCCGTGGATTAGATTGCTTCGCTACAACGCTCCCCGATAAAATCGGGATAAACCTTCGATGACAGTTGGTCGAGTTGCTGCTAAGCGAGGATTTGTAGATTTGTAAAGGATTTGTATTATTTGCGGGCACTATTACTCGCATGCCTCCTTGCACCATTGTGATTTTTTAATTAGTTTTTTCATTTCTGATTTTGTAAGTAGTCCAGCTTGTGGGCCGATTTTTCCGATTACAGATGTTGAGTTGTGTGATCCCCAGCACATTGCTTCTGGGATTGAGTGGCCGTAATGAAGCGCCGCTATGAACGCAGCAGCAAATGAATCGCCGGCACCGGTTCTCTCGATGACTGGTCCATCTAAAATTCCCATTTTGTAATGCATTGATCCATCATATACGAATACTCCTTTTGGCCCATCTGTAATCACTACAATTTTTGGTCCGAGTTTGTGTAATGCTTTGTGATATTCTTTGACGTTTTTCTTTTTTCCGACAATGCGCGCTGATTCTTCCATGTTTACAAATACGATTTCACATACTTTTAAAATCGGTTTCATGTTTTTTAAACCGGATTTGAGTTGATGTGATCCGGGGTTGTATCCGAGTTTGACGCCATATTTTTTTACATGCGCGGCAACCTGTTTGTTGTATGTGATATGTTTTTCACCTACTGATGTGTAATACATCCATTTTGATTTCGGGAGTTTTGGGAGAACATATTTTCGAGGTGCGTGGTATACGAGAATTGTTCTTTCACCTTGAAAATTAATGACCGCGGATGCATTTGTTTCTCCTTGCTTAGTTGCGTACTTTGTTGAGATTTTGTCTTTTTTGATGTTGTTGAGGATCCAGTCTCCGTTTTCATCATCTCCGACGACAGTCACAAATGCAGTTTTCATACCAAGTCGTGCTGATCCAATTGCATTGTTTGCGGCATTGCCTGCGGTTGATCGGTTCATTTTGTGGACTACAATTTTATCAGCAAAATTGAAGCAGAGTTGGCATGGTTTTTTTGAAAGTTTGCATTGTACAGATGCGTCATCGATTTTCATGAAGGTATCGATAGTTGCATCACCGACGGCTATCATATCAAATTGTTTTAACATACTGGTTGCTTTGCGGTCTTAATTATTTCAATGTAATACCTGCACGAGCTTTTAGCTTTCAGCTGTTAGCTTTTAGACATTGTATCACTTTGTGATGATTTTTATATTGTTTTTAAAATATTTTGTAGTATCCACGGCGCGGTCATGCCGTATTTTTCTAGTAACTCCATTGGTTTGCCGGATTCTCCGAATGAATCTGGCATTCCGATTGGGATAATTTTTGTTGGATAGTTTAGTGAGAGTGATTCTGCGACTGCTGCGCGTAGGCCGCCGTGGATTTGATGTTCTTCGACGGTCATAACTAATCCTGTTTTTTTTGCAGAGCGTTTTAGTGTTACGTGATCGAGAGGTTTGATTGTATGTACGTTTATGACTTCAATATTGAGTTTTCCAATTTCATCTATCTTTTTTTTAATTTTTACCGGAGTCCATTGTGTGGTTTCTTTTGCTCGTTCCATTGAATGTCCATGTAGTTTTGATTTTTTTACGTTTTGCGCGATATCTGGATATCGTTCTAAAAGTTTCGCAAGGGCTTTTTTATTTCCTGCGAGAATTTCTGCTGTCATGAGTGCTTCATACAGAATTGGTCCTGTTGCTACAATAGTGAGATCAGTTCCTTCTCGCATGACTTGAGCTTTTCCGATTTTGAATGGGGTTTTAGGTGTTGTCATGACTGGTGTTTTTTCTCGTGTGAATCTTAAGTATACTGGGCCATTCATTTTCGCTGCTGCGAGAGTTGCAGCGTGCGCTTGATGTGAGTCGCATGGTGCGATGACTGTCATATTTGGTAGCACTCGCATGAGTGAAATATCCTCGAGAGCTTGATGAGTTGCTCCGTCGGGTCCAACAGAAATTCCTGCATGAGCTCCAACAATTTTTACATTGTTTTCTCCGTAGGCGACGCTGACACGACATTGATCCCAACTTCTTCCTGGGGAGAATGTTGCATAGCTTGCGCAGAAGGGGATTTTTCCATAATGTGCCATTCCTGCTGCTACTCCAACTAAGTTTTGTTCTGCTACTCCAACTTCAATAAATCTATCGGGGAATGCATTTTTGAAATGGTGGATGCGGGTTGATTCGGTTAGATCTGCGCACAGAGCTACAACTCGTTCATCGCGTTTTCCTGCTTTAACAAGAGCTTCGCCGAAACCGTTGCGGGTTGGGATGTGTTCTTCTTTTTTTGTGAAGAGGTTTTTGTTTAGATTCATATGTGTTGTTGTTGCTTGGTGCTGATTGAGTCAGGTTCTTCCTCCGCTGCGCTGCGGGCGGATGCGTCGCTTCGGGCGAATTTTTATGGCTCCGCTCTGCTTTGCAGAGCTTCGGCACTTATAGTAACGGCCAACTATACTCCGTTTCACTGCGTATAGGTTGGCCTATCCGCCTATTAGCTTCGTTGTTATTCGTGCTCTGAACATAATGCGCCACCTAGGGTTCGTAAATCACATAGAGCCAAATCTTGTTCGCGGCCGGGTTTAGGTGGTTTGCCGTGCCATGTGTAATCGAATTCCATGTAGCCGACTCCTTTGCCTGGGATGGTGTGAGCTAAAATGCAAACTGGTTTTTCGTAAATTGCGCGTGCTTGATTGCATGCATCTGAAATGTCGCGCATGTTGTGTCCGTCAATATCAATTACATGAAATTTAAATGCTTCGAATTTATCTCTTAATGATGCTAGCGGCATGACGTCTTCTGTGTCTCCATCAATTTGAATATTGTTTCTATCGATGATGACGGTGAGATTGTGAAGTTTATTATTTCCAGCAAACATGAATGCTTCCCAGCATTGTCCTTCATCAAGTTCCCCATCTCCCATCAAGCAATATGTTTCGAATTTTTTGCCATCCATTTGTGCTGCAAGTGCGTATCCGACAGCTTGAGAAATTCCTTGTCCGAGTGGGCCGGCTGGATTCTCGATTGGTGGCAATCCTTTTTTGTGGGGGTGTCCTTGTAATCTTGTTCCGAGTTTTCGTAAAGTTGTGAGCATTTCTTTTTTAGGAAGATATCCTGCGTGCGCGAGGGTTGCGTACCATACAGGTGCTATATGTCCATTTGATAAAAATAATCGATCGCGATTTGGATCGTTTGGTTTTTTAGGGTCGTGTCGAAGTGTGTGAAAATACAGAGTTGTAAAAATATCTGCCATCCCCAAAGGCCCTGCAGAATGACCTGATCCTGCCTCAACAAGCATGTTGATTAGATCTTGTCTGATCGCTTTTGCCTTCTTTTCAAGCGACTGAACTTTTGTATCGGAAATCGTTTTCATAGTCCGATATTATACCATATTTTATTCATTTGACTGAACCGGTCTTTTTTGAGAATGTCTGTTTGGTTCATTAACAAAAAGGAGAGATTCTATGTGCGGCATCATTGGATACATCGGCTCGCGCAATGCGATTGATGTAGCGATTCATGGCATTGCAGATTTGGAGCCTCGAGGTTATGAGGCTGCTGGATTAGCGTATGTGCAAGAAGGAAAATTTCAGATAGAAAAGCGTTTGCGTGAGGGGCTCGGTTCACAAACCGTTCATCCGTCAGAGCAGTTGAGATTGTGGCTTGATCATGGCGATGCGACTTCGAATATGTGTATTGGGCACACTCGTTGGCCATCACATGGAGATAACACGCTCAATAATGCTCATCCTCACGTAGGTTTTATTGATCGTATTGCTGTTGTTCACAATGGCACGATTAGTAATTTTCATGTGCTCCGTGAAGAGTTGAGTGGAAAGGTTCCGCTGCGTTCCCAAACTGATACAGAATTAGTTGTTCATTTGGTAGCACGAGAATTGGAAGCATCGCAGATATCACTCGCTGAAGCTGTGCGACGTGCACTTGTGCATGTTGAGGGATCGTATGCGTTTTTGTTTATTGATCGTACGCAGCCGGACATGATAGTTGCTGCGGTGATGGGAAGTCCGCTGATGGTTGGTTTGGGTGATGACGAGGTTGTAATTGCATCTGATGCAAGTGCGATTGTACGTATCACTAAACGAATTGTTGATGTTGATGATGGGGAAGTTCTTGTCATCCGTGCTTCAGGAATTGAAGATTCTTCACATGTTGAGCGTATTTCAGAACTCGATCCTCATGATATTGATTGTGAAGGATATGACCATTACATGCTCAAGGAAATTATGGAGCAACCGCGTATTGTGCGAGCCGCTATGAATTATGGTGGCCGTATCAATATGAAGCGTGGCATGCCTCGTTTGGGAGGGTTTAGAGATTTTTCCGGTGCATTGGCACGTGTAGAACATGTGGTGCTTGTTGCATGTGGTACTGCATATTATGCGGCGCTTATAGGCAAACATTATTTGCAGAAGATCGCGGGAATTGCTCGAGTTGATGTGATGATTGCGAGCGAAGCTGACCTTTCGAATGTTCGTGCAGAAGGTAGTGTGTTGATTGCGATTTCTCAATCTGGTGAAACGTTTGATACTAAGGGTGTGGTGGATGAGGCGAGATCTCGTGATATTTTTACGATGGGCGTCGTGAATGTTGCAGCTTCGTGGATTGCTCGAGCTACAAATTGTGGTGTCTATTGTGGAGCTGGTCGAGAGACAGCTGTTGCGAGTACAAAAGTGTTTGTTTCTCAACTTACAGTTTTGTATTTGATTGCAGTTCGCCTGGGTCGCATGCGACGACTTTCTCGTCCTGATGGAAAGCGTTTGTTGAAGAATCTTAAGGCATTGCCAGACATACTTGAAGATTTACTTGAGGATGAACTTGTTGAAACCGCGCAATGGATTGCTCAAAATATTATTGCTCCTTCGGATTTTGTGGCTTTCATTGGAAAGGGTATGCTTTATCCGATTGCGATGGAAGGTTCGCTCAAGCTGAAGGAAATCACTTACATTCCTTCTGAAGGATATGCTTCTGGAGAATTGAAGCATGGGTCTCTTGCACTGTTGAGTACTACTCGTCCTACCGTCGCAATTATTCCGTCAGATGATACATTCTCTGATGTGCTGACTGCTGTGATGGAGGCTGCGCGGACTGGTTCGCCAATCATTGTTGTGGTTCAGGAATCTCAAAAAGACATGATGCGACAGATTTTGGATGAATATTCTACATCGACGTTTGATTCTTTTCAGACCATGCTTGTGATTCCAGATGTGCCGGATTATTTGATGCCTATTGCGGCTGTATTACCGCTACAGTTGCTTGCATATTTTGCTGCGCTGGCGTTGGATCGAGAGATTGATAAGCCGCGACAGTTGGCAAAGTCTGTGACGGTTGGGTAACAAAAAAGAGGTCCATGTGACCTCTATTTTTTTAAGTAGATCCGTCGGCCTTCGCGCAGGATAAAATCGCTTGGTGGTGTATTTATGCTGGGTTTGTTTGTGGTGTGTGTGGTTGGGTCATGTTGTTGATCCGTGCGCCTTCGCGCAGGATAAAATCGCTTAGGAAAGAGCGATTTTATTTTTTTATATGGCGGTGTTGCCCAGTATGTATTTGATACCATTCGATGCAGCTGGTGAGGAAGAATGCTGCCATTGCGATTGTGAATATGAGATTTGGTAGTGAGATTGCGTAGAGTAATAATCCGAATGAGCCAAGTGCGAAAATTGCATCTTGGTTTTTTTCTTTTTCGAGTAAGATTCCGTAGAGCATTAGGATTGCTCCGAGTGCTCCGAGGATGATGATTATGATTGCTGCGATTGAGTCGGGTGGTGTGAGCCACAATTGAATTATATCCATATTATAGGATTGAGGAGTTAGGATTTAGGATATAGTTGTAGTGTAGCTGAAATTCAGAATTAAAAAAAGTCATCCGTGGATGACTTTGGAGTTGTCTGATTTTGCTTTGAAATTTTTTCTGATGAGATGAATTATGAATACTGCAGTTAATATGTCCGCAATAATCATCAGTGTGACAACGGTTTCGTGATCCATGTTAATAAGTAGATCGATCATCCATTGCCTCCTCCTTTTTTGATCAGTAATCAGGGGTGGCAAGAGAATATATCTATGTTGGTTTCTTGTCAAATAAAAATCCCACAATACGTATACTGTGGGGTTTTTAGTCGCCCTGACCATTCTTTTTGTACAATCGAGAGAGAATGCGTTGTAGTGTAGCTTCTCTTTTTCCCGAAATTTCAGCTTGTTCCAGAGTCGCGTCAATGAGTCTTTCGCATAATGTGAGTTCAATTTCTTCTTGTTCTGATTCCAGTTTTTCTTTTTCGCTTTTGATATTCTTGAGCCGTTCAATATTTGTGTTATATCGAACCTTGAGTTCTCTCAATGATACATCACGATATTGTTTTTCGGTTGGTTCGGTGGTGTCTAGCAGTGAGAGTTGTGGTTCTTGTGTGGTTTTTTCAACTAATCGCAACATAACCATGATACTACCTTTTTTCTAAAAAAAATGTGAACGTACTATCCTAATTTAAACAGTTTGTTGTTGGATTGTCAATGCTGTCTTGACAAAGTTGTTTTTTTTTATTATTCCGAACTAAGTTTGTTTATGTATTCAATGGCAGCGAGCGCTGCGGTTGCTCCTTGGCCGGAGGCAATAGCAATTTGTTGGAAGGGGATGTTTGTTACGTCGCCGGCGGCGAAAATTCCAGGGACGTTTGTTGAGCAGAGTTGATTGATGATGAATTTTCCTGATTCGTCGTGATCGAGGTGTGTGGCGAATTGAGATTGTGGGGTCATTCCGATGTGTACGAAAATTCCTTGGAGATCAAGATGTTGTGTATTGCCGTTTTTGTCTGTGTAGTCTAATCCGTTTACCATTTTTTCTCCGGTGATTTTCGTTGTCATCGCTTGCGGGAGAATTTCAACATTTTCTTTTGCTTTTAATTTATCTGCCATGATTGTTTCACCTTTGAAATCTTCATATTTCAAAAGTATGTAATGTTTTACAGAAATTTCTGCCATCATGAGTGCGGATTCAATTGCAGAATTTCCTGTTCCGATTGTTGCTGTTGTTTTGTTTCTGAAAAGTGGACCATCGCAAACAGTGCAGTAGGTAACTCCTTTTTGATAAAACTCATCTTCTCCTGGGACATTGAGATGTCGAGGTTTTACTCCTGATGTGATAATGACGGTTTTTGCTTGATAGGTTTTTATTTCCTCTCCTTTTTTTGCGGTTACTTCAACAATGTTATCTTTTTTTTGTACATCAGTTACCCAAGTATCTAATTCTCGTTCTACTTCGTAGTGATCGAGTTGAGATGTGTAGCGTTGTGTCATGTCGACACCGTTTGTTTTTAAAATTCCTGGGTAGTTTTCGATTTCACCCGAAAGTAATACTTCGCCTCCGATATCTCCTGATACAATTAAAAAATCTAGTTTGCGACGTGCAGCGTAGATTGCTGCTGCGACGCCGGCTGCGGCGCCTCCGATGATGATTAAATCTCTTACTTTAGACATAGTTTATAGAAATGTCATTGCGAGGAGGAACGACGAAGCAATCTTAAGTGTTGTGTGAGATTGCTTCGCTAAAACGCTCGCAATGACCGTTTAAGAGAGTAGTTGCTGTAATTCATCTAATGCTTCCTTTGGAGTTTCGTGTTTATCGTATAGTTCTGATCCTACGGCGAATCGGGTTGCTCCAGCATTTTTGATATCTACGATCGTATCATGATTTATGCTTCCGTCAACCGCTATTTCCATTTTGGGATGTGCTTCATGAAATTCTTTCATTTTTTCGAGAACTTCTGGGTGAAATGGACGGCCTGATGCTCCTGGATTTACTCCCATGAATAAGACCGAATCAATTTCATAGAGATGATCATCTAACACAGAAATTGGCGTTTCTGGATTGATTGCGATTCCGACTTCAAATCCATGCATTTTTGCTTCTTCAATAGCTTTGTTTAAATCATCTTTCGCTTCTGCATGCGCATAAACCCGTTTTACGTTTGGCGTGGTTGTATATGTTCGGATTACTTCGATGGGATGATCTACCATCAAATGTAATTCGTAATTGAGTGATGTTTTGATGTGTGCGAGTTCGTGTGCTCGGCCAAATGTTGATTGCGGTACGAGGGTATCATCCATAACATCAATTTGAGCGATCTCAACTAATCCCTCAATAGACTTGAGTTTGGATAGAAATTCTTCGCGGGTTTTTGCGAGGAGTGCTGGGATTATGAGCATATTGTTTTTCCCACGAATAGTACAAATCAGTTACAAATCTACAAATTCTTTTCTATGATAAAGTAGGAAGCATGTCATTACGAGCTTGCGAAGTAATCCGTGGATGAGATTGCTTCGCTCTCACGCTCCCAATAACAGTCTGTGCAATTCGTAGATAAGCGGAGATTTGTAGATTTGTATAGGATTTGTATTATTCGTGGGTTATTTCTTCATGGTTTCATCTTCGATTTTTGCGATTTTGTTGACGCGGCGTTCGTGGCGTTTGGTTCCACCGAATCCTGAATCGAGCCATGCTAAAATTAATTTTTTTGCTTTGTCTGGAGTTTGTTTCCATCCGGATAAACACAATACATTTGAATTATTATGTTCTCGTGTTTTGATTGTTTCTGAAACAGTAGTTGGTGTGACTGCGCGGACACTTCGATATTTATTGGCTACGATGCATACTCCTTCTGAAGATCCGCAAAACAGTAATCCTTTATCTTGTTGCAGCCAAGTTCCTTTGTGGTTTCCGTTGCTTACTGCTTTTCCAACTCTAGAACCAAAATCTGGATAATCATCTGTCATGACCATTTTTTTATTTCCTTTATCAACAACAGGAAATCCTTCTTTTTCGAGCCATTTTTTAATTTTTTCTTTGAGTGTGAATCCGGCGTGATCTGCGCCGATGTAGATTTTTCCTATTTTTTCCTTCTTCATATTTCTGGACATCAATCTAACTGATTGTTAGGATAGAATACATTATATTAAGCACGAATGTCCATTACGGGTCATTGCGAGGAGGAGCGACGAAGCAATCTTGGAAGTATAAGATTGCTTCGTCGCTCGTACCTCGCTTCTCGCAATGACAGTTGATGTTACTTGTATGTCTACAAACAATTTTGCTGAGGAAGAAAAGAAGGTTTTGGAAATGTGGAAGGAGAAGGGAATTTTTGATTTGGTACAGAAAAAGGAATCTCCGGAAGGGGATTTTGTGTTTTATGAAGGGCCGCCGACAGCGAATGCAAAGCCGGCGCTGCATCATGTTTTGGCTCGCGTATTTAAAGATGTGATTCCGCGATACAAAATTATGCAAGGATTTCATGTTGATCGAAAGGCTGGATGGGATACGCATGGGTTGCCGGTGGAATTGCAGGTTGAGAAAAAGTTGGGGATTTCTGGGAAACCGCAAATTGAAAATATTGTGCCGGGTGATCCAGTTGCGAGTATCAAAAAGTTTAATGCAGAATGTAAGGATATGGTGTGGGGGTTTTTGGATGAATGGAGTCGATTGACGGAGCGTATTGGGTTTTGGTTGGATTTGGATGATCCTTATGTAACTTATGAAAATGAATATATAGAAAGCTTGTGGTGGGTGTTTAAGCAGATGTGGGAGAGGGGTTTGGTGTATCAGTCTCATAAAGTTGTGCCGTATTGTAGCCGATGTGGGACTGCACTTTCTTCACATGAGGTTGCGCAGGGTTATCAGACTGTGAAAGATCGATCTGTGTTTGTGAAGTTTAAAGTTGTAGATGAGAAGGATGCGTATATTTTAAGTTGGACTACAACGCCGTGGACGTTGCCTGGGAATGTTGCGTTGGCTGTCGGTGATGGTGTTGATTATGTATATGTTGATACTGGTGATGAGACATTGATTCTCGCAAAAAATCGATTGGAGATTTTAGAGGGTGAATATAAGGTTGTGAAGGAAGTGAAAGGTTCGAAATTGGTTGGGCTTTCGTATGAGTCATTATTTGATATTCCAAGTTTGAAAAGTGATACATCATACAAAGTGTATGCTGCGGATTTTGTGACGGATGTTGATGGAACGGGTGTGGTGCATACTGCTGTGATGTATGGAATTGATGATTATGAATTTGGTGAGGGTGTTGGATTGCCTAAGTTCCATACGGTTGATGAGGAGGGGAATTTTGTAGATGAGGTTTCTGGTTTGGCTGGGAAGTATGTGAAGGATCCAAAAACAGAACAGGCGATTATTGATCATTTGACGGCGAATAATTTGTTGTTTGGTGAGGAAATGTATGAACATGAATATCCGTTTTGTTGGAGATGCAAAACACCGCTTTTGTATTATGCGCGGGATTCGTGGTTTATTCGTGTTTCGGATGTGAAGGATCGATTGGTTGCGAATAATCAAACAATTAATTGGGAGCCATCTCATATAAAAGATGGTCGATTTGGGGAGTGGTTGAATAATATTCATGATTGGGCGATTTCTCGTGAGCGATATTGGGGTACACCTTTGCCGATTTGGATGTGTGAGTGTGGCGAGATGAAGTGTGTTGGTTCTGCAAAAGAATTGGGGGTTTCGGATATTGAATTACATCGACCGTATGTTGATGAGGTTGAATTGGATTGTGAGAAATGTGATAAGAAAATGAAGCGTGTGCCCGAAGTGATGGATGTGTGGTTTGATTCTGGGGCCATGCCGATTGCGCAATGGGGGTTTCCGCACAAAGAAGGTTCTGAAGATCAATTGAATAATCATTATCCAGCGGATTATATTGCGGAGGCGATTGATCAGACGCGTGGGTGGTTTTATACGTTGTTGTCCGTGGCGACGTTATTGGAAAAGGAAGCGCCTTATAAAAATGTGATTTGTTTAGGGCATATTTTGGATGGTAAGGGATTTAAGATGTCGAAGTCTAAGGGGAATGTTGTTGAGCCGTGGGAAGTTATCAATACGCACGGTGTAGATGCGTTGCGTTGGCATTTCTTTTCGATGAGTGCTGCTGGTGAGCCGAAGCGTTTTGATATGAAGGGGGTTGACCAGGCGAAACGTCGGACTTTGATGATTTTGTGGAATGTTTTGAAGTTTTATGAATTATATAAAGATGGTGCGACAGGCAAGATGGCGGATTCTGCGTTGGATAAATGGGTACTTTCTCGATTGGCTGAAACAACGCAAACAGTTCAGGGGCATTTGGATAAATATGATTTGACGCGAGCGACACGCGCACTACATGATTTTATCACTGAAGTTTCAACGTGGTATGTGCGCCGATCTCGTGGGCGATTTAAATCTGGAGAGGAAGGTGTTGTAGATGTTTTGAAGCATGTGCTTTTGGAGACTTCTAAATTGATAGCGCCGTTTACTCCTTTTATTGCAGAGAGGGTTTATGGTGCAGTCGGTGGTGAAAAGGAGAGTGTACATTTAGATGATTGGCCAGAATCTGGAAAGGTTGATGAGGAGTTATTGAAAGCGATGCAGCAAACGCGTGATGTGGTTGAGATTGGCATGAGATTGCGTGCAGAAAATAGTATGAAGGTTCGCCAGCCTTTGGCAGCCATTGCAATTGATGGTGCGAAACTTGAAGATGCGTATATTGAGATTTTGAAAGAAGAGTTAAATGTAAAAGAAGTTGTATTTGAGAAAAATGATTGGCCGTCACATGAAGATAAGGGGATGACGGTTGGATTGAATATTGAATTAAATGATGAATTGAGATTGGAGGGTGTGGCTCGTGAGTTAGTGCGAACTATTAATGGTATGCGAAAAGATGCAGGATTAACTATTACTGATCGTATAACTTTAATTGTTTCTGAATCAGGAAAAGCGGTATTTAATGTTCATGAGGAATATATTTTAGTTTCAACAAAGTCTGATTCTGTTGAGTTTGGTGATGCGGGAGATGTTGAGGTGGGGGGCATTGCTATTTCTATTATAAAATAGGTTTTCTTGGATAGTTGAAAAAGGCCTGAAAAGGTCTTTTTGTTATACATTACTTTACATAAATATAGTTCTAAAATTAGTTAAATATTGCGTTTTAATTCAAATACAGCAATGTTAGCATTGACAAAATGCGTTTTTTATGATATTCTTAGGCGTTCAATGCATGGAGGATTTCTACTCAATTTGGAGGAATTCACCGCGTTGTCACAGGTCATAGACAATCGAAAAGAGGAGATGAGATGGAGATTTTGAAGGAATTGCTCAAGGTGATCAGTTTGATCGTCGCCCTGGTTATTTTTGGGGTGATGTTTGCTGACGTCGTCAAGGCGTTGGCTCTCACGATCATGATTCTGGCGTTTGGTGGTTTTCTGCTGCTGGGGATCATTGGCTTTTTCATGGAGATCTCGCATGCCGACAATTGTGTCGGATGTGGGATTTGCATCAGGGAGGATGAGATATGAGTTTTCTGATCGCAGCGTTCTGGTTCGTGCTCAAGGCGATTTTGGTCGTCTTGGCATTCGCTTTCTGCGTTGGGGCGTCCAACCTCACCAGCGATTACGGACCGTGTCGATACACGTGCTCACCCGATCACCCTTGTGATCGTAAGCCGTGTTGGTTCGAGCGAGGTACGTGAGATTGGCCATGAAGGCTGACTGAATGTGGGGGTGCGGCAATGTGTGTCGCACCTCACCTACTTTTTGGAGGGGGATACATGGATCGAATATTGAGTACTGGTTTGTTTCTGTTGGTTGCGTTGATCGTGGCGCCTTTGATGATCGTCGGCATTGTGCTGGTGATGTGTTGGGGGTTCTGGTCGATGATTGACCATCCGGGTGACTGTGAGGGTTGCGAGAGCTGTCTCGGAAGCGAGGCGTTTCGCGTTTCGGTACTGGACTTTTCGGAGTCTCGTGCTGTTGTTGAGCATCCAACCAGCATGGCTGCTTAGGAGGCTGAAATGATGTCGTTAGCGAAGTCTGCGCCGCGGCAGATGCTTGCGTCTGTTGGGTTCATAGCTGCTTGTTTCATTGTCTCGGCTTTACTGCCGATTCTGATGGGGATCTAAGGAGTATCATAAACGAAGCGAATCGTGTGATTGATTGGATGTCGATAGGGTCTGGTTCTCGCGATGAATTGAGTCGCGTGGCTGACAAGATCGACAAGAAGTGGCCGGGGCGCTACGATTTCAGTATTGCGGATTCGTCCGCGGCTGAAGAGTCGTGTCGTCTCCGTGTTCGTCACCGGCCTGTTCCGAGTGACGAAGAGCTTTCCAAAGCTGATTAAGGAGTCTTGATGAGCTGGAAGAAGAGGTTCGTTTTTTTGCTTCTTATCTATCCCTACAGCTTGACAACCGCGCTAATCGCCGGTCTCATGTCGCTGTAGTGGGAGATGTAGCGTAAGGAGTGGGTACAGGTAACGTGTTAAGGCACGACCTGTACCCTTCTTTTTTTACATTTTTATCTGATGTTTTTTTAGAAATTCTGCGATTGCTTCTACGGTTTGCTTTTTTACGGTTGGGTCACTTGACGCGATCCATTTGGCGAAATTGTAGAGTTTTTGATTATCTACTTTGAGCCATTTTTTGTTTTTATGAAGGAAGACTAGTAATGTCGTCATGGCTACTCGCTTGTTTCCATTTTGAAAAGGATGGTTTTTAATCATGAGATAAAATAAGATTGCGGCTTTATCGATCAGTCCTTTATATAATAGTTTTCCGTCGAATGTTTGAAATGGTGTTTGTACACAACTTTCCAATTTGTGGGGTTCGCGCGATGAAAAATTAGGAATGGGTTCATTCCATATCATGATTTCTGTTGCCAGGCGATGTGCAATATATTCTACTTCAGTGATTGTAACATCCTTTATTTTTGCCATGCGTTTATTCTTTGCCGAGTAATTTGAGTGTTTCGCCGAATTCTTTCACTGTTTTTTTGACAGCTTGCTCAATGCGTTTTTTGTCAGCAGGAGTGAGTGTGCCTTGTAGAAGATGTGCAATTTCTCTGTGTTCAATTTTATACAATCTTCCTATTTTATTTGCTTTGATATCTCCATTCTTTATTTTTTTGAATATCGCAATTCTGCTCATGTTGAGCAGATGGGCGACTTCTGTTGTTGAGTAGTATTTTTTTTTGTTCATATGAGTCTATTATACCATTTGGTTAACTTGAATGTCAATAGTTAACGAAATGTTGCGATGAGAACAAGATTTTGGTAAGTTGAGATCTTAGTAAACTTGAGTGGATAGGATTGCGAGATCCTTCGACTTCGCTCAGGATGACACGCTGCATATGTCATTTGAAATTGATGTTTCTAAGGAGGAATTAGGTGAGATTGAGGGGGATGTGTTGGTCGCTTTTTTTTGTGAGGGGGAACTTTCAGAGGCACGTTTTGAAGAGGTTGATGGGTTGGTAGGGGGAGCTTTTTCTGCGACTGTGCGTAATCGCGATTTTGAGGGGAAAGTGAATCAGATCGTTGTTTTGCCGACTGTAAAAGAAGTGAAAATAAAACGAGTTTGTTTTGTTGGTTTGGGTGAGCGTAAGAAGATTGATTCTTCAGTTTATTTTGGAGCTACTTCTCGGGCGTTTATTGTTTGTCAGAAAAGCAAGACTGCTTCATATGTTGTTTTGAGTGATTCTAAATTGGAAAAGAAATTGAAATCTCATCATTTTGCGGGATTGACGACTAAAGCTTTGGCGCTTTCGACGTATCATTTTGGAAAATATATTACAAAGAAGGATGCGAGGTTGCTTGATCCGCAATCTTTGGTTTTTCTTTCTGTTTCAGATGCCAAGAGTGTTAAGAGTGGGGCGGCGCGTGCACAGACAATTGCAGCATCTGCAAACTGGTCTCGGGATTTAGGAAATCATCCGGCGGGAGATATGACACCAAAAAGTTTAGCGGACGATGTGAGGAGAGCGTGTAAAGGAACCGCGGTGAAAGTCCGTGTTTTGGATGAGGAGAAAATGAAATCGATGGGGATGGGTGCGATTTTGGGTGTGAGCAAGGGTTCTGTTGAGGAAGCGCAAATGGTGATTATGGAATATAAGGGCGGCAAGAAGGATGACGCTCCAATTGTGTTTTGTGGAAAAGGAATTACATTTGATTCTGGTGGGATTTCAATTAAACCATCTTCGAAAATGGATGAAATGAAGTTTGATATGTTAGGGGCTGCTGCGGTTGCTGGTGGTGTGCATGCTGTTGCGCAATTGGGGTTGAAGGTGAATGCTGTGGGGATTTTAGCTTGTGCGGAGAATATGCCTGGCGCATCTGCCTTGCGTCCTGGAGATATTTTGACAGCTAGAAATAAAAAGACGATTGAGGTTTTGAATACTGATGCGGAAGGGCGGTTGGTTTTGGCGGATGCATTGAGTTATGCGGCGAAGTATAAACCAAAATATGTTGTTGATTTTGCTACACTAACTGGTGCATGTATTGTGGCGCTTGGAACGCATTATTCTGGATTTTTTACACAGGATAAGAATGTGCGAACGAATATGATGAAAGCAACAAAGGCTTCTGGGGATCCTGTTTGGGAATTGCCGTTAGGGTCGGAATATACGGAACATATTAAAAGTAAGGTGGCTGATGTGAAAAATACTGGACGACGTGGGCAGGCAGGTGGGTCATCTGCTGCGGCATTTTTGCAGGAATTTACGGATTATTCATGGGGACATGTTGATATGGCGAACGCGTGGAATACATCAGATGGGCCGACATTACATTGTGGAGCGAATGGATTTGGTGTACACTTGATTGTGTCGCTGGCGAGTTTGTCGGCGTAATAGATTTGTATATGCCAAAATTTGAAACAACGCCATCCGCTGACCAGGAAGCGCCGTTGGAGTCAATGAATAAACAGCAGCTTGAAGAAGCAGAAGATGCTGCTATAGACACTAAGATGAATTCAGAGCGTGGATCCGAAGAATGGCTTGATGCAGATGCGCTTATTGCACGGATTGGTGGTTTGATGGATTCTGCTCCGGATGCATCATTTGAGGATGAATCTTCTGATCCTCTTGGTGAGCCATCAGGGAAAATTGATGTGGTGCCTTCAACTGAAGAAAATCATGTGGCTGATTTGGAAGCAGATATTTCTTCATTACAAAAGACAATAGTTGCGCATGAGGGTTTGTTGGGGAAATCCGGTTTTGGAGAAAAGGCACAGGCGGCGATTGATCGTGCAAAAATAATGATTGCTGGGAAAGAAGCCAGTCTGAAACAATTGCAGCGCGAAGTGATTGGTGGTGATGCAGAACGAACGTCTATGATTGCGTCGCGACAAGAAGAGTTGGTTGAAGTAAATAATATGTTAGCCGCAAAAGTTGAGTTAGCGCAGATGGGTGCAAATGTTAATCGATGGTCAGATGAAGACTTTGATCGATTTGATGAGTTAACTGGAACAAGTGATTTGGGTATTAAAGATGTGAAAAATTTAATGGCGCAGATTGAGGGAGATATTGATGGGTTGGCTGCTCAAAAAAAGAGTTTGCGTGTCTTTGAGGAGATTTCGCAAAAACAGGGAGAGTCTGATCAAATGTATGAGTATCGACAGGATAGAAGAAATGCTGAAATCGATTTATATGAATTGAATGATGAGCTAGAAACTACAGAAGATGAGCAGCGCAGGCGTCGATTAGAAAATGATATTAAATTGGCGCAAAAACGATTAGAAGACGCACAAGAGGATATTCAGAGTTTGCGTCAATGGGAAAATGCAGCATAAATATGATAGGGCACGTACGAGGAGTGGTATCTCGATGTACGGAAACAGGAGTGGTGGTTGATGTTTCTGGTGTGGGATATGTGATTAGTACAATTGGAGGACATCGTTATTCTGTTGATGATGAGGTCTTTTTCTATACGCATTCTCATATTGTTGAGCAGGCTTTTGATTTGTATGGATTTGAGACGACCGATCAGTTGTGGCTGTTTCGATTGTTGTTGTCGATTTCTGGGGTTGGGCCTAAGATGGCTTTGAATATTTTGAATTTGGGTTCGGCTAAGGAAATTACTGATGCGATTGCGGCTGGTGATGTTGCGTATTTGACGGCGGTTTCTGGGGTTGGTAAGCGTACGGCTGAACGGGTTGTTGTTGAGTTACGTGATAAAGTTGGGGGTATTGATGCGAATTCAGCCTCTCCTGTTGGGCAAAGGCTTTCGGATGTTGTTGACGCTTTGATCTCGATGGGCTATTCTTCAGCCCAGGCAAGGGAGGTGGTTCGACACTTGGATCATGCTGAGAAGAATGTTGAAGATTTGATTCGCGATGCTTTGGCCGCGGTAACAGGAAGATAGTATGGGGTGTGATAATGAATGGAATAATTTTTTTCTCAACCAGCAATCTCAAGCTGGCATTTTTTTGCAATCTGATGAGTGGGCAAATTTTTTAGAAGGCGCAGGCCAGAAGGTGCTGCGTTTTTCGTTTGGTGAGGTTCGTGTATTGGTTGTAGAGAAATCGCTGCCTTTTGGGTTGTTGTATTGGTATGTGCCGCGTGCATCGTATTCAAAAGATGTGGTGGATGGGTTGATGGAAAAAGCTCGTGTTGCTGGAGTTGTATTTATGCGTATTGAACCAATTGGAGATGTTGAGGATCAGTTTGGTCAGCGCGTGAAATCTGTGCAGCCACATCAAACTCGTATGATTGATGTGACGTTTTCTGATGAGGAATTGCTTTCACAGATGCATTCTAAAACTCGATATAATATTCGATTATCGAAAAAGCGAGGGGTGGAAGTTTTGTTTGATCGAGAAGGAAAGTTTTCAGATGATTTTATTCGATTGATTGGTGTGACAAGTTCTCGAAATGATTTTAGGATTCATAATGAAGAATATTATCGAAAACAGATTGAACAGTTGCCATCGTTTTTAGTTGTGGCGAAATTTGAAGATAAGATTATTGCGACGCATTTATATTGGGTGTTTGGTGATACGGTGACGTATTTGCATGGTGCTTCTGCAAATGAGCATAGAAATGTTATGGCGCCACATGCAATTCATTTTGCGTTGATGCAATGGGCGCGCGAGCAGGGATTGAAGCGATATGATTTGTGGGGGATTGATGAAAAAAAATGGGAGGCTTTAACTCGATTTAAAAGAGGTTTTGGTGGTGAGGATGTTTCTTATGTTGGATGTTATGATATTCCATTGCGTAAAGCTTTGTATCATTCTTATCGATTTGCACAGAAAATTCGATCTTGACAGTTAGCGAGAATCTCGGTAAAGTTATATGTGTTCCTTAAACAAAAGAGGGGTTTGAATGAAGTTAGTCAAGGCAGTTAATCAAGTGGATTTTCTTATTTTTGTATTTTGGTTTGTATCTGTGGGTCGAGTGATCTACGATACTACCATCATGATTGTTGGTACGCTGCCAGAAGATGTTGCTGGGCTGAACAATTTTTATGGATCATATGCTGTGTGGATTTTTGTCGCCCTTTTCTCTTCTGCGATGATGTACGTGGCCGTGAAAGACTATGCTGCTTCATTGGAACCAGACGGCAGTGCTCCAGATGATTCGTCTGATGAAGAGAAATTTGATGATTCTCTCTCGGGTGATGAGGTTGAAGATTCTGCATCTGAAAGTAAGGTGCGTGATATCAAGTCTGTTCGTCGGTAAAATAAAATCTCCTATGAGGAGATTTTTTTAATTTTGTAGTTATGCTGTTGATTAGAGTTGTAGATCCTTCGGCTTCGCTCAGGATGACAGGTGTTACCGCTTATTGATTGCTCCTAGTTTGATTTTGAATGGTACGTCGGATATTGCGTCTATGGCGGTGAGTTGGATATTATTTATGAGTTCGTTTTTTTCTACATCTCCGATCGGTGTGATGGTGTCAATGCGTACCACATATGTTAATTCAGGAACAGAAAGTGGGAGTTTGTTGAGTGTCCATCTGATAGTTTTTTTATTGGGAATGAATTGGAGTTCTCCGGCTGGTACATTAATTGCTTGTTCAAATATTACGTCCTCTGCAAGCAATGTGAGAATTTCTAGATCGATAATTTCGTGAAGAGAATTGTTTATTGTGATAGCAAGATCGTATTGTCTTACACTAACTTCAGTTAATCCATCTGGTCCGATTCCAACTACAGGGTCTCCTGCAGCTGTGATATTTGCTGTAATGTTTGTGTCAGATCGTAATGTGATTTCAAATGGGGCTGTTTGTGATTGTGGTCCGCCTGATGCTGATGTTTTTGCTTGGACTATAATTGTATTGCCGGGCAGAATACCACCGAAGGCTTCTGGTGTTAACACGGGTATTTGCAGTTCTTGTCCGTTTTTTGTGTCTGGCGCTAGGGATACTAGTTCTTTTGTATTTTCACCATTCCATGTGATTGTTGCGCGTTGGCGATTGTCTGCAACATCTTCGGTTACTAGATTTAGTTTTTTATTTTTTTTTAGTGCTTCCCAATCTACAATAGCTTTTCCATCTGCTGCAGGTGTTTCGATTTCTAGAACTAATTCCACGTTCTCCATTGGGCTAGTTCCGTTATTTTTTACTTCTAGCTGTGCGTTGAATGAAGCTCCTGGCGCAACACTTCCTTTCTTTTGAAAGTCGTTTATTTTGAGTGTTGTTTCAAGTTGTGGTGATGTCACGTTTGTGAAGTGTTTGGTTTCATTTTGAAGAAATTCTTTTTCATCGCGAATGATGTAATTTTCTATTGTAAATGTTTGTTCTCCTTGTGTGCTGTTTTTAAAAGATCCGACAAAATTACCGTTCCATGTTTCTTTTTTTTCTAGTGAATCGATTAGAAAAACATATTCATTTTTTTGTTCTGGATCCATTGATGACAGTACGAATTGATCTGGAGCTGTGACAACAACCTTCATTCCCTCGATTTTGTTTTTTGATACATTTTTTAATTCAAGACTATATGTGGCTTGTGCGCCGGCGGCTACGTCGTCTGGCCCTTGGGTTGAGAATGTTAGTGGTGACTTTGCAACGTTGAGAACTTCATTTTTGGTTTTTTCAAAATCAGAGTTGAAGTTTTCTGGTCGATATGTAAAGAAAGCGGTTATTTCGTGATTTCCATCTTTGGCGCCTATGAATGTTCCGTTGATAATGATTTTTCCGCTTGTGTTTTTCTTTAGCGTACCTAAGTCAAAATGATAGTCATTAGTGCCGTTAGCTTTTGGCTCTGTTTTTTCGAGAATGAATCCTGTTGGTGGTTTGATTCGTAGATCAGTATTTTTTAGAGCTACTTTTTGATTATTTCGATAATGAATGGTGAAGCTGATCTCATCGCCTGATGTTATGTTTTTTGGTGTATCTATAGAAAGTGAGATGTTTCGATCATTAAATGTGTTGCTTCCTGAAAAGAAGTAAAAACCTACCCATGAGAGGGCAGCAAAAAAAGCAGTGATGATGAGTGTTACGATAATGAACGATGATCGGCTTTTTTTTCGGCTTCGCGCCATTCTTAGTTGAGATACGGCTTTTTTCTTGCGTGGGGTCTCCCCGTAGACAGATGATAAAGAGTTATCAATTTTGCGTTTTCTTGTTATTTTTCTGCGTGGTTCTCGCTTCTTCGGTGATGGTGTTTTTGTTGTTCTGGGTGTTTTTGCCATATGTCGCTGATTAGTGATGCGTCCTTTTGTTTCTATGATATCTGTGGGTTACTTGCATTGTAGATTCGTGCGTCTTCGCGCAGGATAAAATCGGCTAGGAAAGGCCGATTTTGTTTCTTTTCTAGATGTGTTTGCAAGAGCTCTACATGCGCTATTCATTTCGTTTCATCACTATACCAGAAACCAAATCTCCATCAAGTGGAGAGGATTCTAAGAGATCGCCGTCTGTGTCTGTGCTGGCGATAATGCTCCAGCTTTCTGGTACGGCGATAGAGTGCGTCATTGTGGTATTATCTGCACCTGGTTGTTTTTGAGTAAGTAGTTTATATGAGATTGACTCGTCTGCGAGGGATTCTATGATGCTGTTTGGTGTGTGTTCTTGTATGACGATAGGTAGACGATAGGTGAGTTTTACAACAGTGGTGCCTTGTGGGTCTGTCATTGTCCAATTTCCATATGCTGTTTTACCGGATTCGGTGGTTATGCGAGTTCCAGATGGTGCGTGGTATGTTCCTTGAGATTCGATGGCCTCGAGTGTTTCGTGTGATTCAAATGTTTCGGGAACTTTGAAGTATGATTCTTCTGGATATGTGAATCCTTCTGCGTGGATTAGTTCAGAGCCTTCTGGTACGAGTACACGCATATAATTTACGTTTCGTACACCTGAAAATAAATCGCCTTTTGTTCCTGTGTGCGTACGTCGTATTGTGACTGTTGATGTGATTGTTCCGTTTTCGTGAATGTTGGTTTTTTTGATAATGTCTTGAACGATTTTTTCGTCTGTTTTTTGTCCAGCGATGTTGTGGTTAACAACCATCAAAAAATCATCATTCCATTCTTGATTTACATTTCCGGCCCATCCTGCGTCTTTTAATGTTTGTTGTAGTTCTTCATCTTTGTGATAGGCGATAATATCTTTGGTGTTGAGTGAATCATGAATGATTGAAAGTAGTCCAACTTTTTGTGCTGCTGATAAATTTTTCGTTCGTTCCATCAGGATTTCGGCAAGATCTCCTACGATTGCTTTAGGCTTGTTTTCTTCTTTGTCATATTCGAGTTCTACTGCAATTTGTAGTTCCTGTGTGATGTTATTTTCATCCAGTGTTTTTTCGTATTCAGGTAATTCAACTGGTCCGGTTAATTCGATAATTTTTTCTAGAACATTTGGTGTAATTGCAATCACGCCATCTGGAGTTCCGTAATTTGAATGTTCCAAAAACCAGATTGCTGTTTCAGCTGATGTGGGGAAATCTGGAAACCAGTTGGCATCTTGAAATTGCCATTTCTTGCGTACGAGTTGCATTGGGGCTGGTGGGCGGATGTGACGATCGAGTTGTCCTTGTAAATCGTATGTACCACCTCCTGGGATGTCGAACGACTCTACTTTTCCGTTTTTTACTGTGACGATAGCGAAACTTCCCCAGAATCCTCCGGTTGCGCGAATTTCATGATTGTTTTGAAAGAGTACGAGGAATGTTTGGCGGGGGTGTGTGGTTAATAGGCTGGCAAGGGTAGCGGTTGTTTTTTCTCCGACTTGTAAGGCTGGTAATAGTGAATCAAATTCATCTTTGAGGGATGTAAATAATGGGCGTATATCAGCTGGTAGTGCTTCAATTTTTACTCGATTAATTTCTCGTTGTGCAAATTCGAGTTCTTGCCGTGCTGATGACAGTGTTGTTGCTAGTTGTGAAAATTCATTTGTGTCAGCATTTTCGGCAAGATCAGTCTTGATTGATTGTATTGCTTGAGAGATGTGTAGTCCAGCAGCGGAAAGTGCTTGGGCTGTTTTTACCTTGCTTCGAACTGGTGGGATGGTTGATGCAATAAGCGATGTGTCACGTTCAAATGATTCGAGGAGGTGTACTGCGTGTGCAAATTCAGCATGGACATTATCGAATTCAGCTTCAGCTCGAGAATCGTTTCCTGCGATAATACTACCACCAACTTTTTTGAGCGATGATACAACATTTTGTGAGATGTTTTTAAGTGCTTCGCGAGTGTATTGTGCGTGTGCGACAAATCGGGCCGTGTAGAGTGGTGCAGTGATGAGCAAAGCAGCTAAGGCAAATATAATTGTTGTTCGTACAACATGGTGATGAGCGTTTTGCTTGTGTACTGATACTGAAGTGATTGATGGTCGGGTTGCATTTTTTCGTAATCGAACGTTTTGTGGTTTGTGATATTGAGCAAATGCGTTTTCGATGTGATCGTCAATGATGACATGATCATCTCCAATTGGACGATTTTTGTTTACCAAATCAATGGTAATATTTCGATCAATCTTTCGAGATTTAATTGGTTGGAATTTTGTAAATTGATGGTCTGTCGCTATTGATACATTTTCAAGATCGTGCATCATTGCTTTTTCAACATCGGATTTTTTGAGCTCACGTCCATCGGACAACATGAATACGCCATCTTTTTTTTCTAACGCCAAAAGATGAGGGGACTGTCTATGAGATTTCCCTTGAATAATTTTTATTTTCTTCAATTGTTTTTTCCTCCTGGGCATGGGGGTCTTTTTGGCTTTAGCTGTTAGCTTTAAGCTTTTTGACGCTTCATTCCGCAACGTCTCTGTTACCCCCACATTATACCTTATTTTAACGCAGAATTGTAGGCTGCAAGTGTGGATGAAGCGCAGGAGATCCAGGAGTATCTCTTGAGCTGTTCGTGACCTCGAGAGGTGAGGGTATATTTGTATGTTGGGTTGGTGGTAATGGTATGAATTGCATTCATCCATTCTTGTTGTGATGTTGGATTCACAAGGCATGCTGCGCCTCCTAGTATTTCTGGCATACAAGAGACATTGCTTGCAATTACAGGAGTGCTGGCCTGCATAGCTTCAAGTGGGGGTAAGCCGAATCCTTCGTATAAGCTTGGAAAAAGGAAGATTTGTGCGTTTTTGTAGAGGTCTGCGATGTTTTCATCTGGAAGATTGAATCTGCAGAAAATACGTCCATTTTTTGATCCTTCAATTTTTTTGTTGATGTTATTTGCGTATTGTTGTGTTTGTTTTGAGAATGGCCCTTTTGGTCCTGCGATTACGAGATTCCAGTGTGATTCAGGTGATTGTTTCAGAGATTCAAATACATCCATCAGAAATGTAAGATTTTTATGAGGATATTGTACGCCAACAGCAAGCATATAAGGAACATTCGATGTTTGTGAGCTTGTTTGTTGATTGCTATGACTGACACCAAGGTGAGTTGTGGTGATTTTTTTTGATGGAATATTTAGTGTTTTGATAATGTCTTGTTTGCTGAAATTTGAAACAGTTAGAATATGTTGTGATGCATTAACTGCATGATTCAGAATTTTTTTAAATGCTGCATACTTTAGTTTGTACAGCGGAAGTGGTAGTGTGCTTGCTTTTCTGTTCGGGTGATGGATGAGAATGAGATCATGTATTGTGACTATGAAAGGTTTGTTAAATAAAAGTGGCACATTCCAGTGTGGGAAATGCATGAGATCTACGGGATGTTTTTTGAGTAGTGAGAGGAATATGGTTTGCTCTGCAAGGCTGTACCATCTGATTGGAGTTTCAATTAATCTTATGCGTTTTGAGTGGTGAGGAATGGTTTGATTTGGTTGAACAAAAAATGTGTACGTGTTCGTACGATCAATTTCAAGTAGGTTTGTGATGAGTTGCTCGACGTATCTGCCGATTCCGCCGTTTTTTGGGCCGTACATTCGGGAGTCGATTCCTATGTGCATATTTTAGGATTGAGGATTGAGGGGTGAGGATTGAGTTTTGTTCGTTGTGTTTTTGAGTATTTCAGCGGTTTGGGTGGCGCAGCGATTCCAGGTGAATGTTTGTGCGTGAGCGTATCCTTGTTCTGTTAATTTGTTTGTGAGCGATTGATCGGCCAGTATGCTGTCGATTGCTAGTTCTAATTCATCATGATTATGAGGATGAGTCAATAGGGCGTTGTCTCCCAGGATTTCTTTAAGAGATGTTGTCCAGGAGGCGACGACAGGTGTTTTTGTCATCATTGCTTCTAGTGCGGGGAATCCGAATCCTTCAAAGAGTGACGGATATGCGAAAATTTTTGTGTGTGTGAGAAGGTTTATTTTTGTTTGATGTGTGACATATCCAAGATATGTGACATCCTCATGTTTCATTGAATTGAGGATTTTTCTTCCTTTGTGTCCAACTGGCCCTGCAAGCACTAGTTTAAGAGACGGATGTTTCTTTTTTAGTTTTATAAATGCTCGAAATAGTACTTGCAAATTTTTTCGTGGTTCTATCGCGCCGATCGAGAGGATGTAAGGTTGTTTTATGAGTGGTTGTTGTGCGGAAGGTTTGTATTGTGTGATTCCCGGGTATATTGTTGTGATGTTTTTTTCAGGGATATTGAATGTTTTGATGCAATCATTTCGTGTTGCGCGTGATACTGCAATAACATGTTTAGCATTTTGGATGAGTCTTTTGGGATTCACGGCTTTGTGCCACAATCTCATTTTTTTTGAATACCATTGTGGGTGATGATGAAATGAAAGATCATGAACGGTGAGTATGTATGGAGTTTCGGGATTTGTTGCAACAAAGTTAAGATTGGGAATAAAAATTACCGATGGTTTGGATTTGGATAATTGTTCTAGTGTGGGTGTATCAGCAAGAAGCATTCCAAGATTAAGTAATTTATTTGGAATGCGTACAGATTCTGCGTGAGTTTGTTTTATTCCAGTGTGAAGGAATTGAATGTTGTGATTTAGTTCAGATTTTTTTAATGCGTTGGCGATTTGTTTTGTGTAATTGCCTACGCCAGTTGGTTGTTCTCCTTGTAATGCTCGCGCGTCAAACAGGATCATATGTTAAGAGTGAGGAGTGAGAATTGAAGATTTTGGATGAGGTATTATTATGTTATGTATTTCTTTTTGTATTTCTTTTGGTAAATCTGCATTGTTTTTGAAATTATTCCATTCGCGCTCAACTAGTTCTCGCATGTTCTTTTTGAATTCGTATTGTGAGAATGTTTGAGCGTGTTGTTTGATTTTGCTGCTATCAAAAACTGTCTCGTCAAAATTGAGTAAAATGTGTGCTAGAGCTTCCCAGGATTGATCTTTGAAGAATAATCCTGTGACACCATCTACAACTGTTTCAGTCGCGCCGCCTTTTTTGTATGCAATAATTGGCACTCCGGCTGCCATTGCTTCGATAGGTGTAATTCCAAAATCTTCGTTTTGTGGATGAATGAATGCTTTTGCGTGTTTAAGTAAATTTATTTTTGTTGATTCTGAAACTCGTCCAACAAATTTAATTGTTGGTCCTGCTATTTTTTCTAACTCGGCTTTCGCTGGTCCATCTCCAAATACAACAAGTGGCAAGCCTAGTCTTGAGCATGCTCGAACTGCTATATCGAATCGTTTGTATGGTACTACGCGTCCACCAATAATAAAGTACTCTCCTGTTTCTTTATTTGATTTGTATTTATGTGTATCTGCGGGAGGGAATACAATATGTGAATCGCGGTTGTAGTATGTTTCGATTCTTTGTTTTACTGTGTCAGAATTTGCGACGAAAATATCTACTCGTTCTGAAGCGAGTTTGTCCCATGTGCGTAATCGTGAGAGATACCAGGGTAATATTTTTTTCACAAACCATGGGTAGCGAAGTTCTTCAACATAGTTTTGTGTATCACTCCAGAGATATCTAGTTGGTGTGTGGCAATAGCATATGTGTAGTGTGGTGGGGGATGTGATAACACCTTTTGCAAATGCAGAGGTAGATGAAATGACAACGTCGTAATCAGACAGATCGTATGATTCTGTTGCAAGCGGCATGAGTGGTAAAAACCATTGGTAGTGTTTTTTTGTGAAGTTTGAATTGTTTAGAAAGCTGGTGTGAATTAGTTTGTCTTTGAATCTCGGATGGGCGGTTTCTTTATCATGAAATAATGTAAAAAGAGGGGCATTTGGCCACATGTCCTGGAGTGCATAGAGGACGCGTTCTGCGCCTCCGTCTTGTGCGAGGTAGTCGTGTATCAGGGCTACTTTCATGAGATAGCGTTTAGCTTTTAGCGCTTAGCGTTTAGGTTAACAAAGTATGTGTTTTGAGGAAATACAAGTTATCCTCTGTACGGTAAATAGGTCATTATGTTAACTATTTATTTACAATTCTATTATACTAAATTTAGTGAAATATGATGATTTTATTAAAATATAGTAATGTGGGGGTTGACAAGATTGCTAATATGTGATATTATGCATCGTGATCATCTGAGATGGTCTGTCGATAGTTCTAGAGCTTAACAGATCTGTAACTATCGGCGTGCGGCGGCGGGTCATGTGCCTGCCTCTGCATCCGTTCATTACACTAGTAGAATCGTAAGATTCTAGCTCGAATGATGAGGAGGAGCATCTATGCTGCTTGTCAGCATATTACATCTCAAATACTCCTGTATTGAGCACTTTAGTCTAACTAAAGAATTGGAATATCGTTTACGCGTGTTTCATCGCTCTAGCGCAGGACATCTGGGAAAACTTAAAAGACAACATTCACATCACCTCACCCGGCGATTTCATACGCCACCCGAGGAAAAGTATGTGTACATGGTCCTAGACCGTTGTCTCACCCTCATCATTCGGGCTGCAATTTACTTCGTTTGGAAGACGGAGTGCGGCGCGACTTTGGCTATGATGGTCATCGAATAAAAAATAACGTTGAAGGATCGGAATGATGCCTTCTCAACGTTTCCGCATATCGCCTTTTCAGTAAGGGTGCGGAAGTCAATTAAAATTTACTTTTGCCTCGTGTGAAAAGTTAAGTAGCACGAGTTCAGAGGGACAAGGGTCGACCGGGGATGTGCACCGGGTTCACAGGGTCCGTCTCCTCGTTGGAGTTCGAATGACCGTCACGTGGTGGCGGGTTAGAAGGGGCTGATCCTAAATAGGCAGTCGACCGGAGTGTGCGCTGGGTTCACAGGGTTCGTCTCCTCGTTGGAGTTCGAATGACCGCTACGTTGGCGGGTTAGAAGGGGTTGGTCCTGCACAGGCAACCGACCGGTGACAACACCGGGTTCACAGGGTTCGGCTCTGCGCGGAGTTCGAATGACCGGCTCAAAAGGCTGAGTTTCAAGGGGTTGGCTTGCACAGCCAACCGACCGTCACACTTGACGGGTTCGATCTTTTTAACAAATCGGGGGCATTGATTATCCTCGTCTGTATACATGATGTAGCAGCATTGTGGCGGTAAATACGCCCGGGGGCCACAAATGGCCCTTTTCTTTTACATAATTTGTTGATATTCTAACTGTATAAGGAATTGTCTATGTCCTCTTCAAAAAAGAGACAAAAGAAGAAGTATGTCCTCAAGATGCCTAGCACGCTTGAGGTCATGAAATCGGTGCGTGGTGCACCTATTCCTCCGGGTCGCAAGCATAAGGCGGTGAAGGGAAAGAAGGTTAAGTATAACCGGACGGCCACGAAGCGTCGCTTGAAGCGCGAGGATGATCACAACTAACTGTTTCAAGATGAAACAAAAAAAGGAGCACGTACCATGAGTACGCTAAAAGATGCCCTGCAGCTGTGGGGTTTTTCTATTTGAATTTTTTGGATGACAATCGAGTCAGTATGGAGTATAATGTTTTTGAATTTTGAATAGATCCCTCGACTTCGTTCGGGATGACAATAACATGAATGCATTCCAATTATTTTTTCTCTTTATTCGATTACCGCTCGATTATATCGCGCTACTTTTGGCTGCGATAACTGCATATACAATTCGTTTGTCAGAACCTGTGAAGGAATTGAGAAGTGTAAATATCGGATTGAATTTTGAGCAATATATGCAAGCCGCGGTAGTGATCGCGGTTTTGTGGTTGGTGATTTTTGCATTTGCTGGTTTATATAGCACTGATCCGAATAGGAAATTTTCCAATGAATTGAATCGAATTTTTATTGCGTGTTCTGCGGGTTTTGCTGCGGTTGCTGTTGTGATTTTTTTGAGAGGTGAATTATTTAATTCTCGATTTATCGTTTTGGCTGCTTGGGGTATTTCGATTGTGTATCTTTTTGTAGCGCGATTGTTTGTTCGTTTACTCCAGCAATGGCTTCATGCAATTGGAGTTGGAAATTTGCGTGTAGTTGTTATTGGGGATGATGCAGCAGCTGTATTGCTTTCTGATGTATTTGCGGCGAATAAACGATTAGGAAGTCGTGTCATGAAAACTTTTAAATCATTTAATGGTAAGGTTGCGGATAGTTTGTTGAAGATGAAGCTAAAGGATGGCCTTGATGAAATTGTGTTTACTAATGCGGATGATGAAAAAGAAACACTTAAGCTTTTGGCATTTTGTGAAGAGCATCATGTTACATTTAAATATGCAGCGGATTTATTTGCTACTTACGCTCCGGCGCGAGCGATTAATGTTGTTTCCAGTGTGCCACTAATTGAAATTCGTAGAACGAGATTATTTGGATGGGGGAGGATATTAAAGCGTTTGTCCGACGTTGTTATTTCATTGTTGCTTATTATTTTGTTATCTCCCATTTTAATTTTGATTGCGGTTTTTGTGATGTTTGAAACTGGTTTTCCTTTGATATTTAAAAATAAGAGAGTTGGTGCGCGAGGTACATTTTTTAACACATTGAAGTTTCGTACGATGCATCAGAAGTATTCTATTGGTTCGCAGTTTAAGGGGACGGCTGCGGCTTTGAAATATGAAAAGGAATTGATTGCAAAGAAAAGTAAGAAGCAAGGTCCGGTGTATAAGGTGATTGATGATCCGCGTGTGACGCGAGTTGGGAAATTTTTGAGACGATGGAGTTTGGATGAGTTGCCACAGTTGTTTAATGTATTGTTTGGATCAATGAGTTTGGTTGGGCCGCGTCCGCATCAGCCGCGAGAGGTTGAGAAGTATGAATCGCATCATAAAAAGGTGTTGGCGATTAAGCCGGGGATTACCGGATTATCTCAAATTTCTGGTCGTTCTGATTTGTCATTTGAAGAAGAAGTGCAATTAGATACGTTGTATATTGAGCAATGGTCGCCTTGGACGGATTTGTTTATATTGATGAAGACGCCGTTTGCGGTGATAAAACGAGATGGGGCTTATTAGTGAGTAGTTTGTAGTGAGTAGTGAGTAGAAACAAAAAAATCTGCATAAGCAGATTTTTTTGTGTCTTTACATACCGATAAGCCGAATTCTGTTATCCCGATAAAAATCGGGACGATGGCCATCTCTCTGGGACAATAATTACTTATTGCCTCAATGCGATATTGTGAGGTCGTAACACAACTCCATCACGGACTGAAATCGGCTATTTTTTCCTCATAACATTTCAAAGTTCCTCAATGATGTATTCACATCACTTCGTCACTTATTCAATGTTCTGAGAAAAAAATATCTAGATTTCAGCTCGTAATGGAATTGTCTCACCACCTCGATCTTGCACCAAGTGGGGTTTGCCACACTTCGTGATTGCTCACGAGTGAGAGTGATAGCACCGAAGTACACTCACTCACTTTTCACGTTTCTCGCCGGGTCTTGTCACCTAATAGACTTTTGATCACAAACTTTCAGATGCGGTGATAAATTCTTTAAATAATTTTCGCGGTTTAGCCTGCGCTAAGCTAAGAAAATTTTTATAGAATTTAGCCTGTATATGTAAGTTTTGGCAAAAGTTCTGTTGGGTGACAAGGCCATGCGATAGTATAGTCTCTGTGGCACTTTCCGTCAGCACGCTTTATGAATTATTCGTGCATTGCCTGGATGTTATCCAGCACCATTGTCGATTTCGGCACAACATACCAACAAAGATATGTTTTGCCAAAACTTTGGGTGTTCGGACTTTCCTCTATAAACCGAAGTTTATAGCAACCATCTGGTATGTATAAAGACGGCAATACTATACATTTATTTGTCGATTACGTCAAGAGGATAAGATTTTATCTTGACAATTTTGAATATGTATTGTAGGTTAGGCCTGTTCTTTTCAGGAGGTTTTCATGAGTGGTGATATCCTGCGTAAGCAGTTGTTCGGTGACCGTGTTAGTGTGATGATTACCAAAAAGAGTTTTGGTTCTGTTCATCCGAAACGAGATGATTTTCGTGATCAGCTGGAGCGGTTGAAACAAGAAGTTGGTTGTGATGAGATGCTGTTTCCGACGCTTAAGTTTTCCAACGCATATGTGTGGGGAGATGAGCATAAGATCGGCAGCATTGAAATCAATTCTGATAATCAGGGTAATCCAATTCCTGGATTTCTTCGTCCGCCCTTTGCAACTGATGCGGTGGTGAGTCGTGTATATCCAATGGGAATGTTTAATGGTGATTGTCCTGCTGGTGTAATTCTGACGTCACCTGATGAAACGGGAAAGCGTCATTTGGTGTTTATGCATCTTGGTTTGATGACGATGATTTCCAAAGAGGGGCGCACATCTCTCATTGCAGTTCTTCTGAGGGCTTTGGCCGATCATGATTTGAAGGTTGAATGTTTTTGGATGGGATTTGGTGCGGGTCCGTGTTGTTATGGCTTGCACGATCTTGATGATCGTTGGGGGTTCATTCGTAAGTGGCAATCATACGATGGTGTGGTTGAGAAAGGTCCACGTGTTGATCAGCCTGCGATTGCGTTGCGAGAGATTGCCACGCGTCAACTCGTTGAGCTTGGGGTCGATCAGTCGATTATCGAAATTGATCCCTATTGTACGACGTGTAGTGGTGGTGATCCCGAGCATGGAATTCACTTCAGCAATCTTATGCGAAATGGGGCGTTAGCTCGAAATGCAACGCTTGCGTGGTTAAATATATAGGTGTGTCAGTAGGCTATATGCCTACTTTTTTTATATCAAAAAACCGAGTTGAAACTCAGTTTTTTTGTTTTTTATACTTCTATAAGGACTGGTAGCACCATCGGTCGGCGGTGGGTTTTTGCGTAGAGGAATTGTCCGACTTCGTCACGGATTTTTCGTTTGAGGTAATCTTCGAAGGCAGGGGATTTTGGATCTGAATTTTGCACAACAGCTTTTACTTTTGCTCGCGTTTTTTCGATAAGATCTTTTGATTCTTTCATGTAGACGAATCCGCGGGAAATTAAATCTGGGTTTCCAACGAGTTGTCCTGTTTTTTTGCGGACTGTACAGATCACGACAAACATACCATCATCAGCGAGAGCTTGTCGTTCTCGAAGAATGACGTTTGAAACATCACCAACTCCGAGTCCGTCAACCATCACATATTCTGTTTCAACTTTGTGATCTGTAAGTCGACATCCTTTTTCATCACATTCAATAATTTGTCCGTTGTCTGCGATCATGGTGTTTTCTCGTGGGACATTCATTTCAACTGCGAGATCTGTATGTGCGTGAAGCATGTATCTGTTTCCATGGATTGGCATGAAGAATTTAGGTTGTGTGAGGCGAAGCATGAGTTTTAAATCTTCTTGCTTCGCGTGTCCGCCGGCGTGAATATCCATCATTTTGTAATGAATGATATGTGCGCCTTTTCGTACTAATGTATCTTTCAAGCTTTGGACAGTTCGTTCGTTTCCCGGAATAACAGAAGATGAGAAAATAATTGTATCTTTTTTCTTGAGTGATACTTGTCTGTGTTCGCCTGTGGCGATACGCATCAGCGCGGCATTTTTTTCACCTTGCGCGCCCGTACAAATAATCATCACTTTGTTGTCTGGTAATGTTTTGAATTCTCGATCGGATGTTACAAAAATACCTTTTTTATATTTGAGGTATCCTAATTCGTGAGCTAGGTCGATTGCATTTTTCATTGATCGTCCGAGAATCATCACTTTTCTGTCGTTTTTTTCTGCTGCCCATAACAATTGTTGGACGCGTGTAAGAAGTGACGAAAAAGTTCCGACAATAATACGATCTTTTGAGGATGCAATTGCGCGATCTAATTCTTCACCAACAATCTTTTCCGAGATTTGATATCCAGGAGATTCTGAATCAGTTGAGTCAGAACATAGGAGTAATGGTTTTTCTGCGCCGAACATGGCGATGCGCTGCAAATCTGCAGGCTCTTCGTTCACAGGGGAGTAATCGAATTTGAAATCTCCGGTTACTAGAACTTTTCCATATGGAGTGTCGATTGCTGCGCCAAATGCATCTGAAATGTTGTGATTGATGTGGAATGGTTGGAATGCAAAGCTTTTTCCGAGTTTGAATTTTTCTGTATCGCGTTTCACAATTACGATATTTGGTTTTGGAGCTTGTCGATGTTCTTCCATTCGCTTTTTAATCATCCCGGCTGTAAGCGGAGCCGTGTAGATGATAGGATTTCCCAAGGGTCCTAATACGTGTGGGAATGCTCCAATGTGATCCATGTGACCGTGAGTCACGATGATACCCCGGATATTTTTTTCT
>NZCD01000021.1 GCA_002688135.1 Parcubacteria group bacterium | reverse complement strand
TGACGCCGCGAGCTTTTGCTTCGTAGCTCATTGATGCGGCGATGCCGCGCTCTTTTCCGCATACTACTGGCTTGCCTTTCCATTCTGGGTGGAGGGCTTGTTCGCAGGTCGCAAAGAATGAGTCTGCGTCGATGTGGACGATTGCTCGTGGATATGAATGTAGAGTTAACATATTTTTTTAGTTAGTAGTGAGTAGTTGGTAGTTTCAGTTTGTAGGATTTAGGGTTTATTTTTGGCAATTTTAAGATAGAGATCGATTCTTTCGATTTTTCTGGATTCCCGCCTTCGCGGGAATGACAATTCACATCATCTGTGTATTCCTCACGGGATGCTTCCCCCGCCCTCGCGAGGGCAGACTCAAAAGAAAAGACTTGTAGAACAAACGCTCAAAGCCTGCATTAAGCGAAGTCGTAGATGATGACACGTTGGTATGGATTAGCTGTTAGATTGCTTCGCCTGCGGCTCGCAATGACCAACTTGGTGGCGATGACAATCCTAATGGTATTTACGGATGACTGCGGTGACAACGCCGGCGACGACCAATTCCTCTTTTGGTACAATCGTCGGATAATTTTTGTTTGCTGGCTTGAGTACGGTTTTTCCTCCTACTTTTTCGTAATATTTCATTGTCCATTCGTGATCTACTTCTGCAACAACGATATCTCCTTTGCTTGGTTGTTTACCGCGTTCAAGCAACACAAGATCATCTGGTTGAATCCCTGCTTCGATCATTGAATCTCCGGATACTTTTAACAAGAAACTTGCAACGTGATTTGTGATGAGAAAATCATCGAGGCTCATGATGTCGCACAATTCTTCTTCTGCGGCTGATGGGAAACCTGCTTGTACTGTTCCGACTAATCGTGCGCCTCCTTTGATTCCTTTTGGGATTAATCTTCCTGCGCTATCTTTTTCTACTAAGTTGTGTTCGATGAGTTTATCTACGACACGTGCAACAGCTTGTTTGGATTTTACTTTGAACAGTTCACACATTTCTGAATAGCTTGGCAAACGCCCTTGTTCTGATAAAAATGTTCGAAGTTGTGTGATTCTTTTTTGAAATGTTTCTTTCGACATAGTATTGCAAACCTATTCATAGGTTTCGAGTTGCGTTGCAACCACTACCCGTTACAACGCAACTCGTTATTTATTATGATTTAAGTATAGTGAACGATCGTTCACTTGTCAATGTGGATAAGTCAATTAAAAAAAGCCGGCACCTCATTGTGAGGTAGCCGGCAGGCTACTGAACAGGTTTGGTGTGAACTTTGCTTCGTCCCCTGTTTCAGGACTATACTTGCTGATCGAGTTTGGGATAGGCTTTGATTCGCCCCTCGATCAGGGGATGTAATATGAGGAATGCGCATGCACCCTAGAAGGGAACCGCTAACAACCTCGACTGCATAGTAGCTTATTTTTACAATCTTGTCAAGTTAGTGAGATTCGGCCAACATCATTACCCTATTCTCAATTTTCGCATTAATTTGCTATACTCTTGTTCTGTTCTTTACAAAGGGGTTGATATGCGACTGAACATCGTGATCATTCTGTCTATATTCTTTAGTACGTGTACGTGTGAGTTGCCGATTTCTGAAGAGGAGATTCAGGGGCAGGTTGATGAGAAGCTCGATAATCTTGAGTGTCAGATTCAATCGAGGTTGCGCAATGCTACGAATATTGGTTTTCGTGAGATGTGTAATGGAATTGATGATGATTGTGATGGATTTGTTGATGAGGATCTTGTTGATGTTGCGTGCGAGAATAACTGTGAAAGCGGGACACAATCTTGTATTGAGGCGCAGTGGACGGATTGTTCCGCGCGAACCTCCACTGACGAAATTTGTAATGGCGTTGATGATGATTGTGATAATGTTGTTGATAATGTTGGCACGCTCCCCTCTTTAGATGAGGCGTGTCTGTTGCAAGTTTGTATTGCCGGTGAGTGGGTGTGTGATGTTGATGAGCCGATTATGAATTGTGCTTTGCTGGAAACACTCCATATAGCTGGGCCGTTTTCTCCGAAGTGGGATTATAGCCATTGGTCGTATGCGTTGCATCCTGTTGTTGTGCCGACTGAATTGTATGATCGTCATGTAAGTGTTGCGACGATTTCGAATCAGACACTCACATTCTCGAACTATTTTGTTAATGAGCATGATTCGCAAGAATTGTGGCAGCAATCTGATGAGATATTTGGATTGCTTGAGGATATTCGGATTCACGCGGTTTCTGATCATCAGACGACGATTATTGGGTTAGAGAAAACACAGAGTCTTGCGAGTCATGGTGGGGATTGGATGGTGTTTGATGCTAATGGAATGATGCAAACGCATGGCGCTGTTTCTGCGTATGATAAGCCGGATGTGTATGGGTTTATTCCGATTCTGCGAGGGCATTTGCAAATTGGATTTGTTCAGCAGACGAGTACGAATCTGCCGCCGGCCGGATCAATTACATGGAATGCTATCCCTGCGAAACAACCAGCGCAGGAACTCGGATTTAGTAGGCCGTTTGGTTTGACTGCTCGAGATTATGGGGATCAAACATGGGTTGCGTGGCGTCCTGTGAAAAATCTTGTGCAATATACACGTTATGATACTGGTGCTCCTCCGATTGAAACGCCGCTTGTTGATATTCCGATTCGTGAGGTTGCGTTTGTGGAGAATGCGAATCCGTCGCTTATTTATAGTTATCCACAGTTGGGGTCGACATATGTGTATATGCATTTGTGTGGCTCTCAATTAGATGAAGACCCGCATATTACTTTGCCTTTGGAGCGTCGAAATATTCGTGCGGCTCGTTTGGGTGATGGATATGTAATGGTATCTGGTGCGCCAGATGGACTTGGATCTGAATATAGTTATGTGAATGTTGTGGGAGATGGATTTGAGTGGGAACAGGTTGTTGGGCTATCGCAGCGTGTGAAAGATCGAGATATTACGGTTACTAGTGATTTATCTGGATATAGCGTATTTGTGTTGTTTGATGAGAATTATTTGTTGAAAATGGCGCATATTCGTTGTGAATAGGAACATGCCTCTACGGAGGCTTTTTTATTTACATACACTCCTGTTCTCACATACATACATACATACGCTGTATCCGCGTACTAGTACGCGGATACGCTAGGGCTTTTTTATTTGTCTAAATTTAGTATTTTAGTAGGCTTGGGGGTTGACAAAGTCGTTTTTTTGTGATAGTATGGAATCATCGTACCTGAGCACGCCCAAAGGAGGCGGTCAGGCAAAAGTGTAGGCCCTTTGACAAAAACTGGCATGTCGCCACAATGACAGCTTCGGCTGAAGGAGAAACGGCATGAGGAGTCCTTGAGACTCCGCAGATTAAACTTATGCGGAGGGTGTGGCCGCGACAATTCCACACAACATGACTTTTTCGAACTGGCGGAGTCATGCGGATGATTTTTTGAAAGATTGAGTTAATCCAGGATCATCCAAACAAAACGGAATTCGTGCCGAGCGCGAAGTTAGTTCCGACCAGTCAATTTTGAGCCATAACCCAGATGAGCGACATTTAATAAGTGGGCCTTACAACACGCCCCTTAGAGATAGTCGCGGCATTGACGCCGAGGAAGTTATATTTCCCGAGCCGCCCTGGAAGGGCTATCGATGATCTCGTTCGGAGAGAGATTGTCACCACCAAAAGGCAGTAAAAGAGACGTGCTCGAACACTCCATAATCACATAGGTTTGAAACCCCAACGCCATGACGAAAAAACTGAACTGCGTTGGTTGCAACCTAACGGTGGCTGGTTCATCCACCCATAGCATATACCTGGAGTCCTAAATACGGACGAGGAGAAATGTTGTCGAAGCTGCCCTAGGCAAGGGCTATCTGATGAAACTGATTATTAAATTGTGTGGATTCTCGAAGTAGTCAAACGAGGTCACATGGTTTAAGGAAGGAATCATCACTGCGTTGGCAGTAAAAGAGACGTGCTTCAAAGTATTAATGATCTCGCAGTTGCTAGGACAGGAGGCTAGCACAGCATACTAGAGATCAAGACGTACCTCCCATTATAACATCGCGCCAAGAACATAGGGGCGCCCCGAAATACCAATCAGCCGCGTCGCCGTCGCGCCGCACGGGACCGAGAGCATATGCCTCGGTCCTTTTTAATTTCAAAAAACGCGGCTTGTGCCGCGTTTTTATTATTTGATTTTTTCTAGGAGGAGCTCTTTTGCTTTTTCGTATGCATCGTCTATTGTCAGATCTTCACCTTGTTCTATGATTATGTCTGGTTCTATTCCTACTCCGTTAATTGCACGATTGTTTGGTGTGAACCATTCTGCGATTGTGATTTTAATTGCTGATCCATCTGACAATTGTTCTAAATCTTGTACCGATCCTTTTCCAAATGTTTGAGTTCCAACAAGAGTAGCTTTTTCATGATCTTGTAATGCACCGGCAACAATTTCAGACCCTGAAGCCGAACCTCCATTCACCAATACAACAGTTGGCATATCTAACAGCCGCAATTTTCCTTCACGTAGATAATTTTCTTTTGTTCCATCAGAGAATTTCTCAACTACTATCGGTCCTTGTGGAATCCACTCCGAAGCCATCTGTACTGCTGTTGTGAGAAATCCACCAGGATTATTTCTTAAATCCAATATCACACCATCCACACCTTGCGCATCTACATCACGAATTGCTTCTGCAAATAGCTTCATAGTATCTCCGCCAAATTGTGCAACTTTGATATGCGCGATATTACCTTCTATTTCCCAATCCACACTCTTTAGTACAATCTCTCCGCGTGTGATTGGAAAGTCTGTGATTTCATCGAATCCTTCACGGAAGATACCTAGTGTGACGACGGTTCCTTTTGGCCCTCGAATTAAATCTACTGCTTCTTCAATTGATAAACTTAATGATTCTGTACCGTCGATAGTTACAATGTTATCACCTGCAAGCAAACCTGCGCGATCTGCTGGCGTATCTGGAAGTGGCGCAACAACAACTAAGCGCGTATCACGAATACCAATCTCTGCGCCAATGCCGAAAAATTTTCCAGATAAATCTGTTGTGAATCGTTCTGCTGTTTTTGGTCGCAGGAATGTTGAGTATGGATCATCGAGCGCTCCTACTAATCCTTCAAGTGAGCCATAAAACAAATCATCATCATCTGCTGGCTTATCAATATGTCGATCCTGAATAACCGACCAAACCTTCCAATATAAGCTCGTATCAACATCTTCATTAACAAACATTTCTGATGGTGCGATTAACACAGGAGCTGCGGCTTGTGCAGCTGGTTTCCCGCAACATCCCTCTTTTAGTACTCCACGCTCAAACATTACTCCACCTGCAAACGCAGCCAATCCCACCAATACTAATGTGTAACCAAGAAAAAACCGTTTGATCGGTCTTGTTTTTTTTCTTTTTATTTTGCGTTTTGGCATAGGTTTTATATTATAACAGGATTGTGGATAGACTGTCATCCCGGCACTGCCCCTGCGTCGCCAGCATAAACCTTCGGGCCGGGATCCATGCCGAGGGCGCTGTGGTGCGTCGCTCCGCTCCAGCGGAGAAGGATTTTATAATACAAAGTTAAAACTTCTTTGAAGTTTTAACTTTCGGTTACTCATTAACGCAAAATGTCTTCCGCTATCGCTCCAGGCATGTTTGCTGGCTACTTATAGTAACGCAAAAGTATTTTCCGCTATCGCTGCAAATACGTTTTGCTAACTTACTACATTGTTCGTAGTCTCCCGCTGCATTCGCTTCAGTTTGTCTTTTTTTAGCCAGGTGATTGCCCTATCTAGGATTACCATTGTATTTTTGTATCCAAGGAGCTTTCTTGATGCTGTGACACTCACCCATTTGATTGCTTTTATTTTTTCTTCTTTTTGCGGGGTTCCATGTTCAGATGGTCGGACTTCCATTAAAAAGTAATGTACGACTTTGTGGATGTGCACATTTTTGCGCTTGAATGAGAATTTGATTTGTCCGAGAGGCGCTTTTACACGTAGAGATTTTAATCCCATTTCTTCTTTTGTCTCGCGGATGGCTGCTGCTTTTATTGTTTTGTCTTGATCTTCAAGATGTCCTTTTGCGAAAATCCATTTTTTGTAGGGATCTAAAATGAATCCAATTTGGATTCTGCCATTTTTTCTTTTGAAGACTACACCGCCGGCGGAGATTTCGTCGCGGTGTTGCATTTTTTGGGGGTGTGATCGTGGTTTCTTTTTTTGCATGTGTTTTTTGTTGGGGGGGTGCTGATTGAACCGCGCTTTGCCTCCGCTTCGCTTCGGGGGGTTGCGCCGCTTCGGGCGAATTTTTAGTACTCCGTCTGCCTTTGACAGACTTCGGCGCTTATAGTAACGGCTAACTATACTCCGTTTCACTGCGTATAGGTTAGCCTAACTTGCTATATTGTTCGTACTAAACTTTCAACCTCTTTTGGCATTTCCGTTTTAATTTCTGCTCCGATTGCTTGGAATCTTTCGCGCCATTTGTAGTATCCGCGATCTAGGATTTGTGCGTCGTGGATTGTTGTTTGTCCTTCTGCGATTAGCGCGGCTATTACTAATGTTACTCCGGCACGCAAATCTAGTGATCGGATTTCTCTTCCATATAAGGGTGTTGGACCTGTGATCAAAACTCTGTGTGGATCACAAATTGTTGCGTTGGCTCCCATCTTAGTTAATTCATTGATGTATCCTAATCTTCCTTCAAACATGGTGTCGTGGATGAGAGTTGTCCCAGATGCTTGTGTTGCGAGTACTCCAAATGGCGCCTGACAATCTGTTGGGAAAGATGGGTACGGTCCTGTTTGTAATTTGAATGCTTTGAGTGATCCATTTGGCATGATATGAAGCACATCATCTTTTACTTGGTAGGGAAGTTTTATTTTTTCCATTAATGCAAAGAGTGCGTCGAGGTGTTCTGGGACGATTGGTTTTAAGAATAATTCTCCGCGTGTTGCTGCAGCTGCCGCTATAAATGTTCCAACTTCTATTTGATCTGGAATAATAATGTGTTCACACCCTGATAGTTTTTCAACTCCCACAACTTTTAATGTTGATGTGCCTCGTCCGGAAATTTTCGCACCCATCGCAATTAACATGTCCACCAAATTTGAAACGTGTGGTTCGCGTGCAGCGAGCTTGATGACAGTTTCTCCTTCTGCCAGAGATGCAGCCATCAATGCGTTTTCTGTTGCGGTTACAGAGAATCGTGCAAAGAATGTTGATCCTTGTAATTTTGTTGCGCTAAATTTTAATCCACCTTCAATACGATTTATTTCTGCTCCAAAACCCTTGAACACCGCAATATGATCATCCATCGGACGATTTCCAATAATACATCCTCCTGGTTCTGATAATTCAATTTGATTGAAGCGCGCCATTAGCGACCCCATCAAAAGAACACTCGAGCGCATGGATTTCACTAATTTCTTGTCGAGCGTATCGAGATTTAAATTGTTGCATTGAATTTTGACTGCATGCTCATCTACCCATTCAACTGTCCCGCCCAAACTCTTGATAATGTTGAGCATATTGATAGCATCTGTGATCTGTGGTACATTCTTGAGCGTAACTGATTCTTTTGTTAAGATTGCAGCTGCAATACATGGCAATACGGCGTTTTTCATACCATAAATAGGCACTTCACCGCGGAGTTTTACTCCTCCTTTTATTGTTACTGATGGCATAATATCTTGCTGTTCATTTGTGGTTTCTAGGTGCCGTATAGTATACCATAGTTTGTTGGAGGTCAACATGTTTGCGTAAAGCGTAAAGCGTAATTCGTAATGCGGGTTTAAGGTGTCGCGGAGCGACAAATTATAATCGTCGCTTTGCGACACATTTTACGCATTACGCATTACGCATTACGAGTTACAAATTACGATTTAAAAAGTATGCCCAAACTACCAAAGTTTGTATTCCCCATCTTCCTACTACTTTTCTTTGTCGCAGCTCCTGCGCTGATTTTTTTTGCCGCGGGATATCGATTTGATTTTAAAACCGGACAAACTTCTCGTGTGGGAATTATTATTGTTGATGGTGAACCGCGCGATACAAGCGTGTATTTAGACGACAAAGAAGTTGCACATAAACTTCCATTAAAACGAAAAGGTGTGCCGCCAGATTTTTATAATATTATTTTGAAAAGTGATGGATATCATGAGGTGTGGTTTGCGCGCGATGTTCGGGCTGGTGAGAGTTTGGTGATTTCTCCTGTATTTCTATTGAAGCAGTCTGCGCCAGAGCTTCTCCGCGATTCAGAGATTGTATCTATCACCCCACATCCTTCATACAAACAGTTTGTTATTGAGACAAGAAATCTCGTAGGAAAGGAGCTGTTTATTTATACACCGGAATCGAATACTTGGGATTCATTATACAAGACTGATTTTGAGGCTGATTGGGAATTATCTTTGAACAATGATTCTTCTGCGATTTTGTTACGCACTGGAAATACTCATCGAGTTATTTTCGTAGATGATCGTCCGATTGTGCCGCTATCTTATGGACAAATCGTTTGGTCAAAGACTTCTGCTGATGATGTATATGTGATTGATATTTCGGATCGTCTCGTACGACTTTCTGTGAGTCGCGCGCATGAACCAGAAGTTATTACTAATGCGACTAAGATTGTTGGCCTATCTGATAATTTTGCTTTTGTTTTGCGAGATGTTGATCGTGTTGGCCAGCTTGTGAAAGTTTCGCTTGAGGATCAGGAGATTACTTTTATTGATGAACAAAAATCTACTTCTGTACTTGCTTCTAATTTTCGAACATTGTTTGTGCATGATAATCGCGTGAGTTATGTTGATGAGTCTGGATTGGTTTCATTGATGCCATATGATCGATATAAGGTTGTATGGAAAAATGAAAACGTTGTGTATTTTTATAATAGATTTGAGATTATTCGATGGGATGTATCTGAAGATGTGTTGCGGACTATTGCTCGCTATGGTGGTGACATTCGTGCTGTCGAACCTTTGCATGGTACAGAATATATTTTGGTTTCTCGTGGAAATGAATTGATTGCGTTTAATACGCAAGAATCCGAACATCAAACTACTGGATTACTTCAAGATGTTTCTATTGATGAAATCGTGAGTGACGAGAAAGGACTTTCTGCGTTTATTTCCGGTACTGTTGGAGATGAGACCGGACTCTTTTCTCTCGAACTTCGTGAGGATTAAATTGCATGTAATAAAATTTCCCGACCTTGGTCTGGGATTTTTTTACACTGATGCGGCTTTTTGGTCTACTGGCTGTCCGTTTAAAATGATCTTGTCAACCCCCAAACGGCGAGTATTCTTTTCGAGGGGTTTCCATTTTCTCCGTTTCTACAAATACCTTGCCATCTTCTTCCCAGATTTTGTATGAGCCTTGAGATTCGTCTCCATCGCCTTTTCCGGTTTGGAAATCGAATTCCCAGAAATGCCATGGGCAGACGATCTTGTCGCCTTTCATCCAGCCGTCGCATAGTGGGCCGCCTTTGTGGACGCATTTTGATGTGACGCATCCGAGTTTTCCGTTTTTGCGGAATACTGCGCAATCTTCGAATCCGATGATTACTTTTTTTCCTTTGCCTTCTTTAAAGTCTTCCGACTTTCCGATACATTCTGTGTTTGTTTTTGATGACATATGTTTAGAAATGTCATCCCGGCGTAGGCCGGGATCCATGTTTGGAGTTCGTGGAGCCTCGCTGCCGCTCCAACGGAGAGGGATCTTATAGCTTAGAAGTTTTTTTCTTTGAAAAAAATTCAGCGCTTATAGTATCGGAAAAGTATTCTCCGTTTCACTGCGAATACGTTTTCCTGCTTGCTGTGTTGTGCGTGGCGGGCTCTAGAGCTCTACTAATGAGTTGTCACCAATAATGAGTTTGTGTCCGGATGGTTTTGATTCTGATGCTGCTACGACTGTTGCACCTTTTCCAATAATTGAATCTGCGATTCGTTTTCCGCATTTTATTGTGACATCGTCGAAGATGATAGAGTGTTCAATTTCTGTTTCGTAAATTTCACATGAGCTTCCGATTGAGGTGTAGGGTCCGATGTATGCATTATGAATCACACAGTTTTCGCCGATTGTGACTGGGCCGCGAATTAATACTCCATCTGCAATTACTGTTCCTTTTCCGATCGCTACTTTTCCTTGTATGTTTGCGCTTTGTGCAACTTTCGCATCTCCATGCACGCCCACATCTCCTGTTTTAATTTCATCTAAAATAAATTGATTTCCGATTAGCAAATCTTCTGGCTTTCCTGTATCTTTCCACCAGCCTGTGATTTCTTCGTAGCCGATGTTTAAATTGTTGTCGATGTAATGTTGATGGATGTCTGTAATTTCGTATTCGCCGCGATCTGAAAGTTTCATGTTTTCAACAGCATCGAGTGCATGACCATCATATAAATAAATTCCCGTGATTGCGTAGTCAGATTTTGGAGCGCTTGGTTTTTCTTCTACGCGTACAATTTTTCCATCGATAATTTCTGGGACACCGAATCGTTCTGGATCTGGGACTTTTGATAATGCAAGCAAACAATTCATTTCATCGTTTTTGAATCGTTTCACCATTGCTGATAAATCGGCCAATAGAATATTGTCTCCTAAGTACATTAAAAATGGAGTTCCATCCAAAAATCCATGATCTTTTGCGTTTTTTACAATATGTGCCAAACCTTTTGCGCCGCCTTGCTGTTCGATATATGTGATCTGACAATTGTGTTTTGATCCATCCCCTATTTCTTTTTGGATTTCAGATTCTCCTGGATTTATGTTTACTGCGATATCTGTAATTCCTGCATCTACTATTTTATCGATAGCATAAGCAAGCATGGTTTTGTTTGCCATTGGGATGAGGTGTTTGTTGCGGTTCCAGGTTATTGGGCGTAGGCGGGTTGCGTGGCCGCCGGCTGTTATTAGGGCTTTCATGTTTGAGGGTTGAGGATTTAGTTTCTGGGAATTGTCATTCCGGCGAAGGCCGGAATCCATGCCTTTAAGTAAGATGGATCCCGGCCTCCGCCAGGATGACATTGATGTAGTGTTACCAGATTATGAGCTTTTGGGCAAGCCACCAGTATGCATTGAGGATTGGGTTTGCTACATACCTTAATACTGGATTATCTATCTCTTGAAATTCGACTTTTCCGACTACTCCTTTCAATAATTCCTTATCTGTAATTGTTCTCAATTTTTTTATTTTTTTGCGTTGCTCTTTTATGTGTCTCCATGTTGATGGTTTTGACATGTAGATGAATACGCGGAATTTTTCTCTGCCCCATCCTTTTACTAATGCGTAAAACCACATGCCAATATCCATGATAAACAATGCGGGCATCAATAATAATCTTGTTCTGAATTTATAAAAAATGTGCATGGTTAAATATCGATTACGCTCCATGTAATACACTTGTTGCATTGAACGTCCAAATTCGTATTTGTGATACATGATGGATTTTGGCGCGAGTACGATTCTGTAGCCAGCGAGTCTTGCTTTAAGTGAAAGTTCGAGATCGTCGTGGTACATGAAGTATTCTTCGTCACATCCTCCGATATGCTCTGCAACATTTCTTTTAATTAACATCGAAGCCCCAGACGCCGAATAAATATCCTTTATCTTGTCATTCCCGCGAAGGCGGGAATCCACGCATTCAGATTCTGGATTCCCGCCTTCGCGGGAATGACAGACTTTATCGTTTTCTCGTTTATATCCATCACAAAAGCTAAATCCCAAATAATGCATGAGATTCCCAACAGAGTTTATTTTCGATTTTTTATGATCGAGTTCCCACAACATGATTTTTGATTGCACAATTCCAATTCGGTTATCTGTATATGCTGCATCAACTAACTCTGCTAACCAATTCTCATCAAATTTTGTATCCATGTTTACGAGTGCTGCTGCATCACACCCATCGTGCCACACCAACTTCATCCCCAAATTATTTGCATGTCCCCACCCGTTTCCCTGCGTAGCGATCACTCGAGCTTCTGGATACATTGATTGTAATTTGTTGAAGGATTCAGCTGTCGAAACATTATCTATGATGTACACACGCATCATATCCTGGGGATACGACTGTTTTCGTAGAGTATTTCGCGCATCAATTAAAAATCGATCACAATAGTGTTTGTAATTTATAAGTACGATTCCAATTTGATATACGGGTTTTAGAATTGACATATGTCTGTTAGTCCTCTATTCTACCTATTGTAGGTATTTAGGGAAAGATCCTTTCTCGCAACAGTGATGCCTCTAATAGTCATTGACTAGGCCATGTGCCCATCATCGTTGTGAGGATTGTGGTGTGTTCCAGCGCGGTCACACCATATTAGCTGTTTGGACAGACAGCTTGGCCGGTAGTTTTTCAAGACGAAAAACTGCCGGTTTTTTTATTGTAGAAATCCAAAATCTTTGATTTTGTGGA